>NZ_JBXFWM010000142.1:0-206 GCF_056856655.1 Stenotrophomonas sp. STEN033 | reverse complement strand
GTAGTGCCGAGCCATGCTCGGCAAGGGCTTTCCCGGCCAAAGCCAAAAGCTACCCCTCCCCAACCCTCCCCTTGGCTGCGCCAAAGGGAGGGAGCGTAGTGCCGAGCCATGCTCGGCAAGGGCTTTCCCGGCCAAAGCCAAAAGCTACCCCTCCCCAACCCTCCCCTTGGCTGCGCCAAAGGGAGGGAGCGTAGTGCCGAGCCATG
>NZ_JBXFWM010000141.1:0-223 GCF_056856655.1 Stenotrophomonas sp. STEN033 | reverse complement strand
CCCCCCCCCCCCCCCCCCCCCCCCCCCCCCCCCCCCCCCCCCCCCCCCCCCCCCCCCCCCCCCCCCCCCCCCCCCCCCCCCCCCCCCCCCCCCCCCCCCCCCCCCCCCCCCGCCCCCCCCCCCCCCCCCCCCCCCCCCCCCCCCCCCCCCCCCCCCCCCCCCCCCCCCCCCCCCCCCCCCCCCCCCCCCCCCCCCCCCCCCCCCCCCCCCCCCCCCCCCCCCC
>NZ_JBXFWM010000140.1:0-256 GCF_056856655.1 Stenotrophomonas sp. STEN033 | reverse complement strand
CTTCTAGTCGCCGCTTCCACGACACATAGTTCAAGCTGTGCCTGACCATATGCACGATGCATAGTTGCACCGTGGTGTACGGAAACACTGCCTCGATAGCCTCAGGGAAGCCCTTCAGGCCGTCGACACAGGCGATGAAGATGTCTTGACCTGCGTACGGATCTTGTAGCCAATTAGCCAGTGAGTCCGGGGTGGATATTATCTGCCTCGAGCCAAGCCCGTCGAACGGTGGCCGGGGCCTTGTAGCGGTGGGCGC
>NZ_JBXFWM010000139.1:0-369 GCF_056856655.1 Stenotrophomonas sp. STEN033 | reverse complement strand
AGCGCCCACCGCTACAAGGCCCCGGCCACCGTTCGACGGGCTTGGCTCGAGGCAGATAATATCCACCCCGGACTCACTGGCTAATTGGCTACAAGATCCGTACGCAGGTCAGTTCCATAGCGCTGTTTTCATCAGGAAAGCGGTTTGAGCAGCGCGTTGCGCCAGCTCCAATACGTTTCCTTGCGGAACCAAGCCAGGCTCAAAAACCCCTGGCTTACATAAAAAGACAAACCCCGCTGCGTGAGCAGCGGGGTTCTAGATAAAAACCCTGACGATGACCTACTCTCGCACAGCTTAGGCTGCACTACCATCGGCGCGGCTGCGTTTCACTTCCGAGTTCGGGATGGGATCGGGTGGTTCCACAGCGCT
>NZ_JBXFWM010000138.1:0-399 GCF_056856655.1 Stenotrophomonas sp. STEN033 | reverse complement strand
AGCGCTGTGGAACCACCCGATCCCATCCCGAACTCGGAAGTGAAACGCAGCCGCGCCGATGGTAGTGCAGCCTAAGCTGTGCGAGAGTAGGTCATCGTCAGGGTTTTTATCCTCAAACCCCGCTGCTCGCGCAGCGGGGTTTGTCTTTTTATGTAAGCCAGGGGTTTTTGAGCCTGGGTTAGCTCAACAACTTCACGAAGAACCTCAAGTTCATCAAATAAGGTGTTGACGGAAACAAAAAGTCTGCCATAATAGGCGGCTCGCTTCGACGAAAAGCCTTCGGGCTCAACCTTGAAGCCGCCGAGTCAACAGCCTCTCAAAAAGGTGTTGACGAAGCAGAAAAGCCGGCTATAATGGGCGGCTCGCTACGACGGAAACGTCGCAGCCTACGAAGATGGC
>NZ_JBXFWM010000137.1:0-536 GCF_056856655.1 Stenotrophomonas sp. STEN033 | reverse complement strand
GCTTCCCTGAGGCTATCGAGGCAGTGTTTCCGTACACCACGGTGCAACTATGCATCGTGCATATGGTCAGGCACAGCTTGAACTATGTGTCGTGGAAGCGGCGACTAGAAGTGGCGGCCGACCTCAAGCGCATCTACACCTGCGCCACCGCCGAGGAAGCTGAGCAACGGCTCACCGAGTTCGAGGCACGCTGGGACAAGGAGTACCTGCCGATTGGCCAGTCTTGGCGGCGTAACTGGACACGGTTAACCCCATTTTTCGACTATCCACCCGAGATCCGTAAGGTCATCTATACAACCAACGCAATCGAGTCGGTGAACATGGGGCTACGAAAATTAACCAAGCACCGCGGCGCGTTTCCGAGCGACGAAGCTCTCGTCAAACTGCTCTACCTCGCGTTGCGCAACATCAGCAAACGATGGACCTTACCCATCCGTGATTGGAAGGCAGCCCTGAACCGATTTACCATCCAGTTTGAGGGGCGGCTCCCTCAGCTGTAACCCGAATCCCGTTTACACAAAAATCTGCACACGCTC
>NZ_JBXFWM010000136.1:0-679 GCF_056856655.1 Stenotrophomonas sp. STEN033 | reverse complement strand
AAAAAAACAAATACTCATTCGGTTTTCCGGCGGCCCTTTTGTTTTTTTTTTTTTTTTCTTTTCCTCCCCGCGGCGTCCTTGGGCCC
This sequence comes from Stenotrophomonas sp. STEN033, assembly GCF_056856655.1. Taxonomy (NCBI): domain Bacteria; kingdom Pseudomonadati; phylum Pseudomonadota; class Gammaproteobacteria; order Lysobacterales; family Lysobacteraceae; genus Stenotrophomonas; species Stenotrophomonas sp. STEN033. The sequence continues at coordinate 593 of NZ_JBXFWM010000136.1, read as the reverse complement.
CCCACTACATCGGAACTTCAGAGCTGCCAGCCCCAGCTGCACCACGCATACGGATAGTCCTGCGGTCTCTCGCACAAACCCGCCCGCACCGGGTTATGCAGCAGATAGTTCGCCACACCGCGTAGCGATTCGTCCTGCCTGATTGCATGATCGTGATAGCCGGATTGCCAGATCGATCCTGCACCGCCGATCGCCCTTCCTGAGCGCGACTTCAGGCGCTGCAGACATCCACCCAGCGACCCGGATTGAAGCTGCAACAGCCAATGCAGGTGATCGGGCATTACCACCCAAGCAAGGCTGTGGCTGACGCCCGACAGTTCGCAATGACGAATTGCTTCGATCAGGTGTCCGGCGCTCTCGCGATTCGCAAACAGCGGCATCCGTCCGGCGGTCACCGTGGTGATTGAGTAGATGTTGTTGGGCAGCGATACACGCCCGAGGCGCAGTTTTGGACTGGACATCGCTGCAGCCTGAGGCCGGAGATCGAGAAGGTCCGTCAGTGATTCAAGGCCGCGTTTGTAGTGCCGAGCCATGCTCGGCATGGGGCATTACCGGTAAGGCCTCCGCCGGGCCTGGCTCGGCCCAGGCGGGGC
>NZ_JBXFWM010000135.1:0-713 GCF_056856655.1 Stenotrophomonas sp. STEN033 | reverse complement strand
GTAATGACCCCCTGGGCCGGCGACAACTGGGGCGGGGTGGTGTTGCCTCGGCGCGGTCAGGAAGTGCTGGTTGCCTTCCTGGAGGGCGATATCGATCGCCCGGTTATCGTTGGCGCGCTCTACAACGGCCGCGGTCAACAGGATGCACAGCACAATCAGCTGAACAGCGCTGGCGCGAACGCCACCGGCAATGCCGCTGCATGGTTTGAAGGCAACGACCACGCCGCTGTATACACCGGCTTCAAGAGCCAGGCGCTGGCAGAGAGCCAAAGTGGCACCGGTGGCTACCAGCAGCTGCGCTTCGACGACACCCCCGGACAAGGCCGTGCACAGCTGTCGACAACGCAGCACGAAACAACGCTCACCCTCGGACATCTGAAAGGCGGTGACGACAATGTGCGCGAAGGCGAGCGCGGCTTCGGCGTCGAGCTTTCAACCCAGGCACACGGCAGTCTGCGTGCCGGTCGCGGTCTGCTGCTGACAACCGAGGAGGGCACGCCGCAGATGGCAGCACCACAGGCCATCGCACAGCTGCAGCAAGGCCACGACCTGCTCAAGAGTCTTGCCGACTCCGCAACTGATCAAACAGCGCAGCTGCCCAAGGATCCTGCCGAACTTCCCATCGATCAAACCCTGGCCGAGTTGCAGGAGCAGCTCAAAGCAACGCATAGCGGCAGCAGCGCCGGCAGCATCAATGGCGGCGATGGCGAAGC
>NZ_JBXFWM010000134.1:0-830 GCF_056856655.1 Stenotrophomonas sp. STEN033 | reverse complement strand
TAGGGCGTGTTAACACTAATGGCGATTTCTGCGACTGCGCGGGACAATCTCTGGCATGGAGATCACACCCGAGCAATTCGCCACCATCGAGCACTGTCTGCCCAAGCAGCGCGGCAATGTCAGCCTGAGCAACCTGCAGGTAGTCAACGCCATCCTCTATGTGGCCGAGCATGGCTGCAAGTGGCGTGGACTGCCCAAACGGTTCGGCAACTGGCACACGATCTACACGCGCATGAACCGCTGGACCAAGGCCGGTGTACTCGATCGCATGTTCGAGGTATTGCAGCGAGCCCAGGTCGTGCGCATCAAGATCGAGGCGGTCTCGCTGGACTCCACCAGCATCAAGGTCCACCCAGACGGCACCGGAGCGTTAAAAAAAACGGCCCTCAGTCCATCGGCAAGTCCCGAGGCGGATGGAACACCAAGATTCATATGGTTGCCGCGGATGCTCGAACGGCCGTGACGTTCTGCCTCTCGCCAGGACAAGCGCACGACGCACCTGAAGGCAGGCGTTTGCTCAGCAGCCTCGGGGCGACAAGCCGACCCGTTCATTTGCTCATGGACCGGGCATACGAAGGCAATGAAACCCGCCAACTTGCTCTGGACCTGGGATTCATTCCGGTCGTGCCCCCGACCAGCAAGCGCCTTGATCCTTGGGAATACGACCGGGCCATGTACAAGCGCCGCAATGAGGTCGAGCGACTGTTTCGTCGCCTCAAGGGTTACCGGCGCATCTTCTCGCGCTTCGAGAAACTCGATCTCATGTTCCTCGGCTTCATCAGCTTCGTGCTTGTCGCAGATGGACTGAGAATGTGTTAACAGGCCCTAGT
>NZ_JBXFWM010000133.1:0-962 GCF_056856655.1 Stenotrophomonas sp. STEN033 | reverse complement strand
TAGAAGCACGCAAGCGCAGAAGCGGAATTGTAGGAAGCCGGAAAGACACGGATGCGATTCCCCGGTTCTGTCGGAATCCGTAATTACGGATTTCCGTAAAAGCACGAAAGCAGCCTTTCAGCCATTAATGAACACTATAGATTGTAGCCCTATAGGGCGCAATCGGCTGTCATCTTGGTTTTTATGGGGAAACCAAGTTAGTGACAGCGAAACACTCATTGGCAACGGCAATACGGACAGTCAGGAAGGCGCGAGGCTTGAGCCAGGAAGCGTTCTCCGACGTGTCCAGCCGCACCTACATGAGTACGCTGGAGCGCGACTTGAAAAGCCCGACCATGCACAAGCTGACCGAGCTATGCGAAGTCATGGAAGTGCATCCGCTGACGCTGTTGACGCTGGCCTACGCCGGCGACGACGCGCACAAGGTCGATGAACTGCTGGCGCAGGTGCGCCAAGAGTTCGAGGCCGTGCTGAAAGAGCGCGACGCGCCCTAGCGCGTCTGGATTTCCGCAAGCGGAGCGCGCAGCGCCGCCAGGTGCGAAGGCGTGAGGGATTGAAGCCGAATGGACATGACGCCATTGGCGGCATGGGGCGCAGCCCGAAAGCCCGGCGGCGCAATGCGCCGACACGCCATGCTGTGCTTGCTGCCACGGGCTTCGAGCCATCCGACCATCGCCAATGCAATGCCTGCCCTGGACATGCCAAGCATCGGGCAACTACCGAAACCCTGTGCGTGCGGTGCTGCGATCAGCAGCATCGCGCCCCGCCGCAATGGGCGGGGCGCGGTGGGCGGCTGTCAGGCCGCCTTGGGTTTGCTGCGCGACCAGATCAGGTCGTGCGTGCCGTTCTCACCTTCGATCAGGCGGGCATAGACCGTCGCCGGGAACGAAGGATCGTCGATGGCCACCGACAGGTAATCCCGCCCGGCCTCGCTGGTTTTCTTCCACGCCGCGCCGAAGTCG
>NZ_JBXFWM010000132.1:0-973 GCF_056856655.1 Stenotrophomonas sp. STEN033 | reverse complement strand
GGGTTACCGGCGCATCTTCTCGCGCTTCGAGAAACTCGATCTCATGTTCCTCGGCTTCATCAGCTTCGTGCTTGTCGCAGATGGACTGAGAATGTGTTAACAGGCCCTAGTTCAAATTAAATTTAATTTAAAGTAATGCTGGCCGGGGCGATGAAGCAGGCTAAACTTGCCATGCAATGAGCACACAGAAAACCATCCCACGCGGACCACGCACCGACGGCGAGGCCACCCGCGCCCGCCTGCTGGAGGCGGCCGGCCAGCTGTTCTCGCAACAGGGCTTTGCCGAAACCACCAGCAAGGCGGTGGCCCTGCTGGCCGCTGCCGACCTGGCATCCATCAACTACCACTTCGGCAGCCGCAACGGCCTGTACCAGGCGGTGCTGTTGGAAGCGCACCGGCAGCTGCTTGACCTTGACGACCTGCAGCGCATCGCCGGCAACGCGATGAGCGCGGAACAGCGTCTATATGAATTGCTCGCTTGTCTGGTCCAGCGCGCCCAGCAACCCGAGGCCTGGGCACCGCGCGTGCTGGCACGCGAACTGCTGGCCCCCTCCTCGCACCTGCAGGTGCTGATGGAAGAAGCGGTTCCGCCGAAGATGATGGAGGTTGCGCAGATTCTCAGTGAGATCGCCGGCATCCCCGCCAACGAGCCGGCCCTGCTGCGCTGCCTGCTGAGCGTCGCCGCGCCGTGCATGATGTTGATCGTGGTCGGTCGTGGCGTGCCAGGCCCGCTGCAGGCAGTGGTGCAAGGCCCATCGCAGCCGCTGCTGGAGCATCTGCACCGCTTTGCGATCGCCGGCCCGCAGGCGGTCGGCGCGGACTACCGCAGCAAGCCTACGGCTGTGGATGTGGGGGCGGGGGGGACCCCGCCCCCGCAGTGTAGGTATGACAGCGGGGGGTGGGGATTGGATGCCCAGACCAGGTAGCGCGGGAGGCCCCAGGCCCCAACGCGGTTGGGGGGGGCCGCGCCCAC
>NZ_JBXFWM010000131.1:0-1024 GCF_056856655.1 Stenotrophomonas sp. STEN033 | reverse complement strand
CGGCGCAGGTATTCCCACGCCAACGCGGGGCCGTCCAGGTGCAGGACGTAGAGATAGGCCGCTGTCGGATACCAGTGTTCGGCGCTCGGGTCAGCCATGACGCAACCTCCTGTCATTCAGCAGGAACGTCGCCACGAATTCCGCCGTGCGGGAGCTATCGAACCGCCATCAGGTCGTCATCAAGAATGGTTAAGCTGCAAATGTTGGTGTCAAGACCGTTTGGCTCCGGCACGTTGCGAAAATCGTCTGAATGCGACGGCCACACCGTCATAAAACTGACGCGCAGCACTTGACACCGTGCCTTAGTCCAGGCCGAAGATCATGACCGATTGCAGCAGGGTCGCACCGCTTCGGTGCAAGGATGCGGATTGAGACCTGGACGGTCTTGACCAAGACTGAAATAGTCACAATGCGCCTCGGCTGGCCGGGCCATGCTGTCTTTCATCAGTCCGTGATCGCGCTGTTCTCCTGCGCCAACCGGACGTACTCCGACAACGAACGCACCGCCTGGAAATACCGATCCCGTCGCACTGGCAGTTCGCGCGGCCCAACGATGCCAGCCAGATCGGACAGCTTGACCGTCCCGAGCGCGGGCATTCCGATCCCGAGGTCGATCAGGCCGTAGGCCGTGTCGCCATCCGCAGGATCGAGCGACACCAGCAGCCAGGTCACATGCGCGTCTGGGGTGAACAGCCGCACCACGGGCAACGGGTCGAGCCGCTGACCAGCGGCTAGCGCCGCGCCATGGGTCAGCAGCCGGGCGCGCTCGTCGGTGGTGACAAGCGACAAGGTCATGGCCGGAACCTCCATGAAACCGAGGATGCGCGGATGCGCTTCTGCGTCGAAGCACGGAACCGCCGAACCGTCTCTTTGTTTTCGTGGGGAAGCACGGACGCGCAAGCCATCGCATCCGTAGAAGCACGCAAGCGCAGAAGCGGAATTGTAGGAAGCCGGAAAGACACGGATGCGATTCCCCGGTTCTGTCGGAATCCGTAATTACGGATTTCCGTAAAAGCACGAAAGC
>NZ_JBXFWM010000130.1:0-1196 GCF_056856655.1 Stenotrophomonas sp. STEN033 | reverse complement strand
TGACCTGCGTACGGATCTTGTAGCCAATTAGCCAGTGAGTCCGGGGTGGATATTATCTGCCTCGAGCCAAGCCCGTCGAACGGTGGCCGGGGCCTTGTAGCGGTGGGCGCTGTGCGGCCGCTGCTCGTTGTAGAACTGCCGCCAGCGTTCGATCAGCACCTTCGCCTCGGCCCGGCTGCGGAACCATTCCCGGTTAAGCAACTCGTCCCGCAGCTTGCCGTTGAAGCTTTCGACGAACCCGTTCTGCCAAGGACTGCCCGGCGCGATGAAAGCCGGGCCAATCGCCGCGTCTCGCAGCCAACGCATGACCTTGGCCGCCGTGAACTCGGCGCCGTTGTCGGAGCGGACAAAGGCCGGCTTGCCGTAGAGCCGCATCAGCCGCGACAAGGTCAGGATCACGTCCTGCGACCGCAGGCTCGCCCCGACCTCGATCGCCAGGCACTCGCGGGTGTATTCGTCGATAACGCAAAGCATTTTCAGGCTCCGGCCGTCGACCATCTGGTCGTGGACAAAGTCGTAGCTCCAGACCGCGTTGGGCTGCACCGCGCCCGGAAGACGGATGTCGCTGCCGGAGCGACGGCGGCGCGGACGACGACGCGGGATATTCAGGCCCAGCGCCCGCCATTGCCGGCGCACGCGGGCTTCGCCCAGAGCCAACCAGGCCGCCATACGGCGATACCCGAACCGCGGCACCTCCGGCGACGCGGCCAGCAGCCGCTGCGCCACGGCCTCGTCCTTGGCGGCTTGGCGAGGGGCATAGCTGGCGATGCGGCGGCTCAACCCCAGATACCCAAGGGCTTTGCGCTGCGAGATACCCCGGCGGACCAGAAACTGGACCGTGTCACGTCGTTCCGACGGGGTCGTCATTTTTTTCGGACGATCTCCTTCATCCCGTCGATGACCAGCATCTGCTCGGCCACCAGCCGCTTGAGCCGGCTGTTCTCGGATTCCAGGTCCTTGAGCCGGCGGGCATCGGGCACGTCCATGCCGCCAAACTTGTTTCGCCAGCGGAAGAACGTCTGCTCGGTCAGGTTGTGCTTCTTGCACAGCGCCTTGATCGGCATCGCGCCGGTCTCGGCTTCGCGCAGGATCGAGATGATCTGCTCGTCGGTAAATCGCTTCTTCATGGAGCTCTCCTTGCCTGTTAAGGGTAGAGAACTCACTATCCAAATGGCTACACGTTTCGTCTCAGGTCA
>NZ_JBXFWM010000129.1:0-1409 GCF_056856655.1 Stenotrophomonas sp. STEN033 | reverse complement strand
CCGTAGATACGCCGGCGGGGGCCGGGGCGGTGTTGCGCGAAACCCCAAAACCCGGGGCCAGTGGGGGGTTCCCACCCCACCCCCCCCCCGCACCCCGGTTTTGACCTTTGCTGACCACGCGTTTTTTTGTAAGAGCTGCGCCAGCCGCAAAGCTGGCATGGCATGAACTGATGGTTTATTGCCAAGAGCACCCCTCCCCAACCCTCCCCTGCGCTGCGCGCAAGGGAGGGGGTTCAAGGCTTGCTTCGCTTTGGCTGATGGAAACCTGCGGTCGCACTTGCCGCCATCAGGGTTTCAGCAACACCTTGCCCTTGCGTCCGGGCAACAAGCTCGCCGTCACCGCCTTTGCAACATCACCCAACCCGTAGATCGCCTGCACCGGCAGTTCCAGCCCACCACTCAGCACACGCTGCAGCAGTTCGCCAACCAAACGACGCTTGTTCTCCACCGACATCTGCTGGCTGACCTTGCTGCCCCAGAAGCCCTTCACCGTGGCCTGCTTGAAAATCAGGTCGCCGGAAGGAATCTGCATGGCTTCGCCGGCCATGGTGCCGAACGAGACCAGCGTGCCGTTGTCGCCGAGCAGTGACACCATATCCGCGCTGGCCTTGCCGCCGATGGAATCGACTGCGGCGTGTGCCAGCGTGTCGCCAAGCAACGCCTGTGCGCGCGTCTTCCAATCCGGCTGGGTAGTAGACAGCACATTGTTGATGCCCAGTGCCTTCAATTCGTCGACACCTGCATCACGACGCACGAGCCCGAGCACGTGTACGCCGCGTGCGGCGGCGAGCATGGCCAGGGTCTTGCCGACCGCACCGTTGGCGGTGTTCTGCACGATCCATTGGCCGGGTTCGGCCTGCAGGAACTCCAGCAGCATCAATGCGCTCAGCGGCATGGCGATCAGCTGTGCTGCGGCTTCATCGGCGATGCCGTCCGGTACCGGGATGACCATGCGCGCGGGGGCGATGAAGTATTCGGCCCAGGTGCCGTGCACCGAGGCGGCCATGACGCGCTGGCCGATGGTAATGCCCTGCACGCCCTCGCCCAGTGCTTCGATGATGCCTACTGCTTCACTGCCACCAATCGCTGGCAGCGTGGGCTTGTAGCCGTACTTGCCGCGTACGGTCCACAGGTCATGGTTGTGGATGGGCGCAAGCAGGGTCTTGATCCGTACTTCGCCGGGGCCGGGCTGCGGGATGGGGCTGTCGCCCAAGGCCAGTACGTCGGCCGGTTCACCGAAGGTGGTGTGGATGGCGCTACGCATGTTTGTCTCCTGTTGCGGGTCAAAACCGGGGGGCGCGGTGGGGTGGGGGGGGGGGAACCCCGCCGCCCCCCCCGTTGGACACGGGTCTTTTGTAGAATACGGAGGACGTGTAGGGCCCTGCCCAGACCCACTTGGCGGGGGCGGG
>NZ_JBXFWM010000128.1:0-1925 GCF_056856655.1 Stenotrophomonas sp. STEN033 | reverse complement strand
CTGTTCACCATACCGGTGCGCCCGGGGTCGGGGCGGGGCGCTTCGCTGTTCCATAAGCATCGGAACCTTGCCTTACCGCCCTGGTGGCGATAGTCAAAAATCCGGGCGCGGCGGTGGCCGCGCCCGGTTTCAAGGCCCAAAGCCAGAACGCCCCTTCGCCGCCTTCGGGCAGGCGGCGAAGGGGCGGCGCACAAGTGGCCTTGTGCGCGTGAAACCCTTGAAGCCCATAAGTGCGTCGGCGCACAGCGCTGACGACATTCCGAACGCGCCCCGCTGCAATGGGCGGGACTTGTGGGGCTACGCCCCGGCTTGCTGCCGCAGGTTGCACGAAAGCGTGCCGTCCTCGACGCTGGCGGTTCGTCGCCTGTACGTCACGAAGGACGGTTCACCGACACACCGCCCGGCCTTGCAATGGAGCTTCCACACCACGCCTCATGCAAGAGGCCGCCTGCAACGTCAGGGGCGCTTGCGCCCTTGTCGTCGGGTGTTGTCCTTGCCCGTGTCAGGGCACAGGCCGGTGAAGCCGTCGCGCGGGGATGCCGAGTCGGCCATGTCTCCATTCGGGAGTGGGCGGCCAGTACGTCCTTGTGTTGTTGTGAATCCTGGCGGTGGCTGGGCTTCATGGCCGCAACCTTCCAGCGAAAACAATTTCCCCTGCGCTGCGCGCATTCCTCGCGGGACAAATTCTTTTCGCTTCCAGTTTCTCCACGGTGTTGCGACCGCTGCGCGGTGCGGCCAGCCCATCCCCCGCCGGACGGATCACAACAAGGACGCACTGGCGCGACCTTGTTCAACCCGAAAGGAGAAATCATCATGGCTAACATCGGCACCTTCACCGCAGAGAAAGACGGCTTCACCGGCCAGCTCCGCACCCTGACCCTCAACATCAAGGTCAAGCTGGTTTCCAACGATAAGGGCGAGAACGAAAGCGCCCCGGACTTCCGCCTGCACGCGGCCGGCCACGACTTCGGCGCGGCGTGGAAGAAAACCAGCGAGGCCGGGCGGGATTACCTGTCGGTGGCCATCGACGATCCTTCGTTCCCGGCGACGGTCTATGCCCGCCTGATCGAAGGCGAGAACGGCACGCACGACCTGATCTGGTCGCGCAGCAAGCCCAAGGCGGCCTAACGGCCGCCCACCGCGCCCCACTCATTGCGGCGGGGCGCGATGCTGCTGATCGCAGCACCGCACGCACAGGGTTTCGCCGGTTGCTTCATGCCCGGCATGTCCAGGATCGGTATCGCATTGGCGATGGTCGGATGGCTCGAAGCCCGTGGCAGCAGGAACAATATGGCGTGTCGGCGCATTGCGCCGCCGGGCTTTCGGGCTGCGCCCCATGCCGCTAATGGCGTCATGTCCATTCGGCTTCAATCCCTCACGCCTTCGCGCCTGGCGGCGCTGCGCGCTCCGCTTGCGGGCATTCAGACGCGCTAGGGCGCGTCGCGCTCTTTCAGCAAGGCCTCGAACTCCTGGCGCACCCGCGCCAGCAGTTCGTCGGCCTTGTGCGTGTCGTCGCCGGCGTAGGCCAGCGTCAACAGCGTCAGCGGATGTACTTCCATGACCTCGCACAGCTCGGTCAGCTTGTGCAGGGTCGGGCTTTTCAAGTCGCGCTCCAGCGTACTCATATAGGTGCGGCTGGACACGTCGGAGAACGCTTCCTGGCTCAAGCCTCGCGCCTTCCTGACTGTCCGTATTGCCGCTGCTAATGAGTGTTTCGCTGCCACTAACTTGGTTTCCCCACAAAAACCAAGATGACAGCCCATTGCGCCCTATAAGGCTACAATCTATAGTGTTCATTCGTGGCTGAAAGGCCCGCTTTCGTGCTTTTACGGAAATCCGTAATTACGGATTCCGACAGAACCGGGGAATCGCATCCGTGTCTTTCCGGCTTCCTACAATTCCGCTTCTGCGCTTGCGTGCTTCTA
>NZ_JBXFWM010000127.1:0-2134 GCF_056856655.1 Stenotrophomonas sp. STEN033 | reverse complement strand
TTCTAGGCTTCTAGGCTTCTAGGCTTCTAGGCTTCTGAACTTCTGAGCCTCAAAGCCCTCCCCGACTTCCCACCTTCACGCCACCCAAGCCCACAAACGCAAACGGCCACCCGAAGGTGGCCGTTGCTGCAAACAGGCGGGGCCTGTTGGCGGGATTACTCGGCGGCCTTGGCAGCCAGGCGAGCAGCCTTGGCCTGCTGGGCAGCAGCCAGGTCTTCCTTGATGCGGGCAGCCTTGCCTTCCAGGCCACGCAGGTAGTACAGCTTACCGGCGCGAACCTTACCGCGGCGCTTCACTTCGACCGAGTCGATGATGGCGCTGTGGGTCTGGAAGACGCGCTCGACGCCGTAGCCGTGCGAGATCTTGCGCACGGTGAAAGCGGAGTTCAGGCCAGCATTCTTGGTGCCGATCACGACGCCTTCGTAAGCCTGCACGCGCTCACGGTTGCCTTCCTTGACCTTCACGTTCACCACGACGGTGTCGCCCTGGCTGAACTTCGGCAGTTCGCGGGTGATCTGGGCGGATTCGAATTCCGCGACGATGGACTTGTTCAGCTTGCTCATTGGGTTACACCGATTGTTCGGGGTGGGCGTGTCTGATCGACAGCTTAGGCTTATACAGTCGCCGGATTGCGCTGCACGTTATTGTTCTGGCTCCACATCAGGCCATTCAGCCGACGGGAACTCGCAATTCTAACCTACTGACCGCCGCCGGCGCCAGTAGCTTGCTTGAACGAATCTGCAAGCGCTTGCCGGGCTTCGCCCAGCAGCTTGCGGTCGGCCTTGTTCAGGCCCGCCTCGTCCAGCAGGTCCGGGCGACGCAACGCGGTGCGCAGCAGGGACTGCTGGCGCCGCCAGGCGGCAATGGCCGCATGGTTACCGGAGCGCAGCACGTCCGGCACCTCCCCCAGCGCATGGCTGGCCGGGTGGCTGTAGTGCGGGCAATCCAGCAGACCGTCGCCTTCAAAACTGTCCTGCACCGCCGATTCGGCATCGTTCAAGGCGCCGTCCTGCAGGCGGGTGACCGCATCGATGATCACCGCCGCACCCAGCTCACCGCCGGACAGCACGTAGTCACCGATGGAGATCTCCTCGTCCACCTCGCCCGCCAGGAAACGTTCGTCCACGCCTTCATAGCGGCCACAGAGCAGGATCATCCGCGGCAAGGCCGCCAGCTCGCGCACCTTGGCCTGGTCCAGCGGACGGCCCTGCGGGCTGAGGTAGATCAGCGGCGCCGGGGTCGGATCGGCCGCTCGGGCCGCCGCCAGGGCCGCCCGCAGCGGCTCGATCAGCATCACCATGCCGGGGCCACCGCCGAACGGACGGTCGTCCACCCGCCGGTAATTGCCCTCGGCATAGTCACGCGGGTTCCAGCCGTGCAGCTCCAGCAGCCCCCGCTCCTGCGCACGACCGACCACGCCCAGCGCGGCCGATTGGGCAAGGAACTCGGGGAACAGGCTGATGACATCTACACGCACGGCTTCAGAACTCCGGATCCCAATCGACCACGATCAGGTTGGCGTCGAAATCCACCGACTTGATGAAATCGTCCATCACGAACGGCACCATCCGTTCGCGGTCACCGCGCACTACCAGCACGTCATTGGAGCCGGTATTGAACAGGTGCGACACCTGGCCCAGCTTGACGCCCTCGACGGTCTGCACGTCCAGGCCTTCCAGATCCACCCAGTAGTATTCGTCCGCGTTCGGCGCCGGCAAGGCGCTGCGGGCAACGTAAATCTCGGTGCCGCGCATGGCCTCGGCCACATCGCGGTCGGTCACGCCCGGGAAGGTTGCAACCAGCGTCTTGCCCGACTCCCGGCCACGTACGCCGGTCAGCTCGGACTCCTGCCCCGCGGGGGTACGCAGGATCCACGGCTGGTATTTGAAAATGGCGGAACGGGGCTCGGTCCAGGACTCAAGCTTGATTTCGCCGCGCACACCAAAAACGCCGGCAACCCTGCCCAGCAGGATCCGGCGCTCGATATCTTTCTTCATATAGCAGTCGGGGGGGGGGGGGGGGGCGGGGCCCCCCGGCCCGCCCCCGCGGGGGCGGGTTGGGGGGGGGGGTGGTTTGGATTGTTGGGAGTGTGGGGGGGAGGTGGGGGCGGGGGGGGCGGACCCACGGACCAGTG
>NZ_JBXFWM010000126.1:0-2169 GCF_056856655.1 Stenotrophomonas sp. STEN033 | reverse complement strand
GCCTCTGCCGAGCATGGCTCGGCACTACAGCTTCAAGCCCCTCTCCCGTTTACGGGATAGGGGTTGGGGTGAGGGCAGCTTCTCGCTGGTAAAGCCTCTGCCGAGCATGGCTCGGCACTACAGCTTTAAGCCCCTCTCCCGTTTACGGGAGAGGGGTTGGGGTGAGGGCAGCTTCTCGCTGGTAAAGCCTCTGCCGAGCATGGCTCGGCACTACAGCTTTAAGCCCCTCTCCCGTTTATGGGAGAGGGGTTGGGGTGAGGGCAGCTTCTTCGCTGGTAAAGCCTCTGCCGAGCATGGCTCGGCACTACAGCAGCGTTGTCGACAGCGCCGAAGATCAGAAGCCAACCCCTCCCCAACCCTCCCCTGCGCGTTGTGCAAGGGAGGGAGCAGATTTAACCCCACTCCCCATTCCCATCCGTTCCTATCCCCGTACGCCGCATCACGCGGCCCGCAAGGAGCAGGAATCATGGGTAGCGCAAAGGGTTCAAACAGGCCGGCGGTTCGTAACATCGCGCTGGCCGCGGCAGTGACGTTGTTGGTCGGCCTGCCGGTAGCCGCGTCGGTCCGCCACACCCCGTTCCCGGTGGCCGAAGACAGCGGCGACCTCAAGGCGCCGACCCTCCAGCGTACGCGCCAGACCCAGCCCAACTTCCAGGCACCCAGCGCCACGGTATGCAGCGACACGCCGGTGCTGCGCGAGGTTGCCGATCCCAGCCCCAGGCCGCAGCAGCACAATATCGCCGCGGGCGAGGTTCGCCTGCGTCGTGGGGACGGTTCGCGCGCGATGGCGAAGATGATGGCTCCGATGCCTGCGCCTGCGCCTGCGGCACCGCCACCGCCGGTTGCGGTCAGTGCGGATGCGATGGCCGAGGTTGCATCGGCCGCCGCGGAAATGCCGATGGCCGTCGCGCCGAGCAGCGGTCACCTGCGCCAGCAGCAGGCAGCGGTCACCGCTGGGGTGGTCGATGACAATGCCGACTTCACCGCCTTCCGGCAATTCCTGCAGCGTCACGAAGAGGCCAATACGCTCGGACGCGATGTCAGCGTGCGCCAGCGCCTGCAGGTGGTGGATACACAGGGCCGGCCGGTACCGGATGCGGAAGTGGCTGTTACCGCCCGCAACGGCGCGCGGATGTGGGCGCGCACCGATGCCGGTGGCCAGGTGTGGATACATCCCAATGCCTTTGATGACCGCGATTCGGCCAGCTACCAGGTGCAGGTGCGACGCGCAGGCAAGACGGTGACCTCGGCCGTGCAGCGCGGACAGAAGAATGCCGTGCAGGTGGTGGTAGCCGATGCGCCACTGCCAGCCCGGGCCAAGCTCGATCTTGTGTTCATGGTTGATGCCACCGGTTCGATGGCCGATGAAATCGACAAGCTGCGCGATTCACTGCAGGGCATCGTCCGTGACATCGCCCAGCTGCCCTCCAACCCGGACATCTGCCTGGGGCTGGTGACCTACCGAGACCGCGGCGACGAATACTTCGTGCGTGGCTGGGACCTGAGCAACAACGTTGCCGGCTTCCAGAACGTGCTGGATGGCGTGCGCGCCAATGGTGGCGGTGACTACCCTGAGGCGATGAACGAAGCCTTCGACCATGCGGTGCAGGCGATGAACTGGCGCGGTGCCTCGACCACCCGCCTGCTGGTGTCGCTGGCCGATGCGCCGCCGCACATGGACTACCCGCAGCCGCGCTACGAGCAGACCATGCTGGCGGCGCTGGGCAAGGGCATCAAGGTGTTGAGCGTTGCCGCATCCGGCCAGGACACGACCGGCGAGATCGCGCAGCGGCAGATCGCGCAGTACACCGGCGGGCGATTCATCTTCCTTACCTACAAGGACGCCAGTGATTCCTCCAGCGGTCCGGGCAGCGAGACCGTGCATGAGGTGGAGAACTATTCGGTCGACACCCTGGACAAGCTGGTGGTGAAGCTGGTGCGCGAGGAGCTGGCGCAGCTGCCGAAGGGCTGAGCTGTGCTGCCTCCCTCGAGCATGGCTCGGCACTACGCTCCCTCCCTTTGCCGCAGGCAAGGGGGGGAGGGGTAGGCTTTTGCGACCTTTCAGCATTGCCAGCTTCGCGGCTTACGCCGCTCCTACAAAGTCGGGTTCCGTAGTGCCGAGCCATGCTCGGGAGAGGCCTTACCGGTAGCTGTCTCTTATACACATCT
>NZ_JBXFWM010000125.1:0-2473 GCF_056856655.1 Stenotrophomonas sp. STEN033 | reverse complement strand
GCCATGCTCGGCAGGGGCATTACTGGCAAAGCCTCTGCCGAGCATGGCTCGGCACTACATTAAGGCGATTGCCGAGCATGGCTCGGCACTACATTCGCCTTTGGCGGGGCGCTTACATATTGCGACGGTACTCGCCGCCTACGTCGTACAGGGCGTGGCTGATCTGGCCGAGGCTGTGGGTCTTGACGGCCTCGATGAGTGCTTCGAAGACATTGCGGCGATCGCGCGCGGTCTTCTGCAGGTAACCCAGTCCGTGACCGTCATGCACCGCGTCGTCAGAGGCCGCGCCTTCGATCTCGTGTGCATGCGAGGTCTCCCCCGCCGGTGCCAGCGCATTGCGGTTGCGCTGCCAGTTGTGCACGTTCTCGATCTGTTGGCCCTTCTCTTCCTCCGTCGAACGGATCAGTTCGATCTCGGTCGCCACTTCACCGGCATGCTCCTTGGGCAGGAACATGTTGACGCCGACCAGCGGCAGGCTGCCGTCGTGCTTCTTGTGCTCGTAATACAGCGATTCTTCCTGGATCTTGCCGCGCTGGTACATGGTATCCATCGCGCCGAGCACGCCACCGCGCTCGCTGATCGCCTCGAACTCCTTGTAAACCGCCTCCTCGACGATATCGGTGAGCTTGTCGACGATGAAGCTGCCCTGCCACGGGTTCTCGCAGAAATTCAGCCCCAGCTCCTTGTTGATGATCATCTGGATCGCCACCGCGCGGCGCACGCTTTCCTCGGTCGGCGTGGTGATCGCCTCGTCGTAGGCATTGGTGTGCAGGCTGTTGCAGTTGTCGAACAGCGCATATAGCGCCTGCAGCGTGGTGCGGATGTCGTTGAACTGGATTTCCTGCGCGTGCAGCGAACGACCCGAGGTCTGGATGTGGTACTTCATCATCTGCGAGCGTTCGTTGGCGCCGTAGCGCTCGCGCATCGCGCGCGCCCAGATGCGGCGAGCCACGCGGCCGATCACCGTGTACTCCGGGTCCATGCCGTTGGAGAAGAAGAACGACAGGTTGGGCGCGAAGTCGTCGATCTTCATGCCACGCGCCAGGTAGTACTCGACGATGGTGAAGCCATTGGACAGGGTGAAGGCCAACTGGCTGATCGGGTTCGCGCCGGCCTCGGCGATGTGGTAGCCGGAGATCGACACCGAGTAGAAATTGCGCACCTTGTGGTCGACGAAGTACTGCTGGATATCCCCCATCATCCGCAGCGCGAACTCGGTGGAGAAAATGCAGGTGTTCTGCGCCTGGTCTTCCTTGAGGATGTCGGCCTGCACGGTGCCACGCACGGTGGACAGGGTTTCTGCCTTGATCCGCGCATAGGTATCGGCATCCACCATCTGATCGCCGGTGACACCCAGCAGGGCCAGGCCCAGGCCGTTGTTGGTCGGCGGCAACTCACCGTGGTACTGCGGACGTGAGCGGCCTTCGAAAAGCTTCGCGATCTTCTCTTCCGCCTCGGCCCAGCGCGCGGGATCTTCCTGCAGGTATTTCTCGATCTGCTGGTCGATGGCGGTGTTCATGAACATCGCCAGGATCATCGGTGCCGGGCCATTGATGGTCATCGACACCGAGGTGGTTGGCGCGCACAGGTCAAAGCCGGAGTACAGCTTTTTCATGTCGTCCAGCGTAGGAATATTGACGCCGGAGTTGCCGATCTTGCCGTAGATGTCCGGGCGCGGCGCCGGGTCCTCGCCGTACAGGGTGACGCTGTCGAAGGCGGTGGACAGACGCGCGGCCGGCTGGCCCACGCTCAGGTAATGGAAGCGGCGGTTGGTGCGCTCCGGCGTGCCTTCGCCGGCAAACATGCGGATCGGGTCTTCGCCGCTGCGGCGGTACGGGTAGACGCCGCCGGTATACGGATAGGAGCCGGGCAGGTTCTCCTTCTGCAGGAAGACCAGCAGCTCGCCCCAACTACGGTAGGTGGGCGCGGCTATCTTGGGGATCTGCTGGTGGCTCAGCGACTCGCGGTAGTTCTCGACGCGGATGGTCTTGCCGCGCACCTGGTACTCGTTGACCGGCTCGGTGATCGACTTCAG
Source organism: Stenotrophomonas sp. STEN033 (assembly GCF_056856655.1). Taxonomy (NCBI): domain Bacteria; kingdom Pseudomonadati; phylum Pseudomonadota; class Gammaproteobacteria; order Lysobacterales; family Lysobacteraceae; genus Stenotrophomonas; species Stenotrophomonas sp. STEN033. The sequence goes on along the minus strand of NZ_JBXFWM010000125.1, from coordinate 438 downwards.
CCGTGCCGGCCACTCACGCAGCAGGCGCAGTGCGTCCGAATCCAGCGATTGCACGGCATCGTTGTAGCGTTGGCGCAGGGTGCGGATACTGTTGTCGACGCCTGCATCGGTCAGTGCATCACCTGCGTACAGGTCCAGGGCACCCGGCTGCGCTGCATCACCCAGCTCCTGCAGCGCCTGCCAAAGGCTCTGTGCACGCTCGGCCACTTCTGCCTGTGATTCAATGCGGGCGTTGATGCCACGGCCCTGCTCGGCGATCTCGGCCAGGTAACGCACGCGGCTGCCCGGTATCAGGACGGTTGCGCGCGGCTCTTTGAGGGTTGTGTCGATGTTGGGGGGGGGGGGAAAAAAACCGGGGGTCGAGGATGGTTTTTGGGGAAAACACCCCGGGCCCACGCCGGTTTGTGGTCGTTTGGAAGCGCAGACAACACCGCGGGG
>NZ_JBXFWM010000124.1:0-2766 GCF_056856655.1 Stenotrophomonas sp. STEN033 | reverse complement strand
CCTTGCAGTGTGCCCGAAAGGACCGTAGTGCCGAGGCATGCTCGGCAGGGGCTTTACCAGCCAAAGCGGCCCTCACCCCAACCCCTCTCCCGTGAACGGGAGAGGGGCTAAGCTGTAGTGCCGAGCCATGCTCGGCCGAGGCTTTGCCGGGTAGTGCCTAGCAATGCTGGGCAGGGCCGTTGCCGGTGAATCCTCTTGCCGAGCATGGCTCGGCACTACATTTCGTTGCACCGGTGAAGCCCCTTGCCGCGCATGGCTCGGCACTACAATCGTGCGGGTTCTTGATATTAGTCATCGAGAAAGCAGGCCCGCTGCGCGGAACATGGAACTACCCCCGAAGCCGGATAGTTCGCACCATGCTCAGCCCCACCCAACGCGACCTGATCAAAGCCACCGTCCCCTTGCTGGAGACTGGCGGCGAAGCGCTGACCAAGCATTTCTATGGCCAGATGCTGAGCCAGAGCGACGTCGCGCGCCCGCTGTTCAACCCCTCGCACCAGAGCAGTGGCGACCAACCGCGTGCGCTGGCCAACTCGGTGCTGATGTATGCCAAGCACATCGACCGCCTGGAAGCGCTGGGTCCGCTGGTGGGGCAAATCGTCAACAAGCACGTTGCCCTGCAGATCCTGCCGGAGCACTACCCGATCGTCGGCCACCACCTGCTGGCCTCGATCCGCGAAGTACTGGGCCCGGACGTGGCCACCGACGAGATCATCGACGCCTGGGGCGCGGCCTACCAGATGTTGGCCGACCTGCTGATCGGTGCCGAGGAAGAAGTCTACGCAGCCAATGAAAAGGCCCCGGGCGGCTGGCGCGGTGCACGCACGTTCCGCGTTGCCGAGAAGGTGCCAGAGAGCGCGGAAATCACCTCTTTCCACCTGGTACCGGTTGATGGCGGCGCGGTGGTGGATTTCAAGCCCGGCCAGTACATCGGCATGAAGCTCGAGCTCGACGGCGAGGAAACCCGCCGCAACTATTCGTTGTCGCGTGCAGCCAACGGCGTCGGCTACCGCATCAGCGTCAAGCGCGAAGGCAACGGCAAGGTGTCCAACCATCTGCACGACAAGGTACAGGTCGGCGACACGCTGGAGTTGTTCGCCCCCGCAGGCGATTTCACCCTGGTTGCCGGCGAGCGCCCGATCGCCCTGATCAGCGGAGGCGTCGGCATCACCCCGACCCTGCCGATGCTGGAGCAGGCACTGGCCAGCGGCCGCCAGGTGCATTTCATCCATTGCGCACGCAATGGCCAGGTGCATGCGTTCCGCGAGTTCATCGCCGACCAGCAGAAACAGCACCCGCAGCTGCGCAGCTACACCTGCTACAGCGAGGCGCTGCCGGGTGATGCTGGCGACGCGGAGGGTTTCCTCAGCCGTGAACTGCTGGAGCAGTGGCTGCCGGCCGAGCGCGATCTGGACGCCTACTTCCTCGGGCCGAAGCCGTTCATGGCGCAGGTGAAAAAGCTGCTGCGCGAAGTCGGCGTACCGGAAGCGCAGAGCCGTTACGAGTTCTTCGGCCCGGCCGCTGCGCTGGAAGCCTGAGCGGCGCAGCCGCAAACGTGTGCGAGGTAGGAGGCCGGCGGGGAGACCCGCCGGTCTTCTTTGTTGTGGCGGCTACGCAAGCGCAGGCGGCAGCGCTAGGATGCGGCATCGCTCACTGCCGGGGGAAACGCATGAACGTCTATGCCGTAGTGTTGGCCGCTGTATCGAGTTTCCTGCTGGGCGGCTTGTGGTATTCCCCCGTCCTGTTCGGCCGCGCCTGGAACCGCGAGAACGGTGGTGAAGTCCCGCAAGGGCATCCGGGCAAGGTGTTCGGCGTGGCCTTCGTGTTCTCGCTGCTGGCAGCGTTCGCCTTCGCCTGGTTTGTCGGGCCGCAGCCTGAGCTGCGCAAGGCCCTGCTATGCGGGCTGGTGGCCGGCTTCGGGATGGTCGCGGCCAGCTTCGGCATCAACTATCAATTTGCCCAGCGCAGCGGAAAGTTGTGGGCGATTGATGGTGGTTACCACACCGTACAGTTCGTGCTGTTCGGCCTGATCCTCGGCCTGTGGCACTAACCCAGCACTAACAGCCGCCGCTGTTGCTGTTGCTGTTGCTGTTGCTGTTGCTCTAGCCCCCTCCCTTTGCCGCAGGCAAGGGGAGGGCTGGGGAGGGGTAGCCTTCGCCTTTGCAGTTGCCTTCGCCTTTGCAGTTGCCTTCGCCTTTGCAGTTGCCTTCGCCTTTGCAGTTGCCTTTGCCTCTGCAGTTGCCTCTGCTTTTGATCTACCGGGCCCCTTCCGCAGCGACGGAGCTGACGGACAAGACCCCGCATGGGGCGACGTGCAGGACGCACGTCGTTTTTCGACGATACAAGGATGTATCGTCGAAAAATCCCGGCAGCGGAGTGGACCTGGAGCGCGTCGCGCGGAAGGCGCGTAGGCAGGGTGTGCTTTCTTTGGGCCACCTTTCTTTGCACAAGCAAAGAAAGGTGTGCTCGCGCGCCGCAGGCGGGCGAAAGCCTTTGATCTTGATCTTGATCTTGGTTGCCGTTGCCGTTGCCGTTGCAGTTGCAGCTGCAGTTGCAGCTGCAGTTGCAGTTGCAGTTGCAGCAAGAGCAAGAGCAAGAGCAAGAGCTTTCTCTCCCCTTCGGGGAGCGAGTTACTTTTCTTTGCTTGTGCAAAGAAAAGATAACCAAAAGAAAGCACACCCTGCCTCCGCGCCCACGCCGCTACGCGACGCGGGTCCACTCCGCCAGCGGGATTTTTCGACACGACCTCCCTGTCGTGGCGCTAAA
>NZ_JBXFWM010000123.1:0-3390 GCF_056856655.1 Stenotrophomonas sp. STEN033 | reverse complement strand
GAGCCATGCTCGGCTGGGGCTCTACAAGGAAAGCCTCAGCCGAGCATGGCTCGGCTCTACGCCCCCTCCCTTTGGCGCAGCCAAGGGGAGGGCTGGGGAGGGGTGGCTTTTGACTGGCTGATGCAGTCGGGGCTTCGCGGCTTACGCCGCTCCTACAAAACCCGTTCGATTGGTCGGCTGACGCAATACCGGTGCAGCCCCTGCCGAGCATGGCTCGGCACTACATGGGGTGTGCTTGGAAAGCCCCTGCCGAGCATGGCTCGGCACTACCTGTTGGCGGGCACCGTTACATGCGCGCAACAAGCCGTTGCCTAAACTGAGGCCTGCAACCATGCGCCCGACGGCGGATGCTTCGTCCATACTCGAACCAGTATTCACCTGACAGGGCCCATGGCTCTGGAAAGCCCGCGCAGCGCCCCGGCGCCATCGCAAGCCATCTGTACCAAGAGGAGTCAGCTGTATGAGCGATACATTCTCCACCCGTAGCCAACTGGAGGTTGGCGGCCAGCAGTACACCTACTGCAGCCTTCCCAAGCTCGGCCAGAAGTTCGACATCTCCCACCTTCCCTACTCGATGAAGATCCTGCTGGAGAACCTGCTCCGGCATGAGGACGGCGGCCAGACCGTCGGCCCGGAACACATCGAAGCCGTCGCCCGCTGGAACCCCAGGGCCGAGCCCGACACCGAAATCGCCTTCATGCCCGCGCGTGTGGTGCTGCAGGATTTCACCGGCGTGCCCTGCGTGGTCGACCTGGCCGCCATGCGCGACGCGGTCACCAAGCTTGGCGGCAAGGCCGAGCAGATCAACCCGCTGATTCCCTCCGAATTGGTCATCGACCACTCCGTGCAGGTCGACGTGTTCGGGCGCCCTGACGCGCTGGACCTCAACGGCAAGATCGAGTTCCAGCGCAACCAGGAGCGCTACAGCTTCCTGCGTTGGGGCCAGAAGGCCTTCGAGAACTTCAAGGTGGTGCCGCCGAACACCGGCATCGTCCACCAGGTGAACCTGGAAAACCTCGCCCGCGTGGTGATGGAACGGCAGATCGACGGTGCCAACTGGGCCTTCCCGGACACCGTGTTCGGCACGGACTCACATACCACCATGATCAACGGCATCGGCGTGCTCGGCTGGGGCGTCGGTGGCATCGAGGCCGAGGCCGCGATGCTGGGCCAGCCCTCGTCGATGCTCATTCCGCAGGTGGTCGGCTTCAAGCTGACCGGCAAGCTGCCCGAAGGCACCACCGCCACCGATCTGGTGCTGACCGTCACCCAGATGCTGCGCAAGCTCGGCGTGGTCGGCAAGTTCGTGGAGTTCTACGGCGATGGCCTGCAACACCTGCCGCTGGCCGACCGCGCCACCATCGCCAACATGGCCCCGGAATACGGCGCCACCTGCGGCATTTTCCCGATCGATGCGGAGTCGCTGAACTACCTGCGCCTGTCCGGCCGCAGCGATACGCAGATTAATCTGGTCGAAGCCTACGCAAAGGCACAGGGCCTGTGGCACGACGCCAACAGCCCGCATGCGCAGTACAGCGCTACGCTGGAACTGGACATGGCCGAGGTCAAGCCGTCGATGGCCGGCCCCAAGCGCCCGCAGGACCGTGTACTGCTGCAGGACGTGCACAGCAACTTCGCCGACGCCCTGACCACCCTCACCGCCAATCGCAAGCCCAAGGTGGGCTGCGCGGTGCAGGAGTTCGACGAGGAAGGCGGCGACCAGCCGCAGGCCAAGCGGCTGGCGGCCAAGCCCATTTCCAGGATCCGCATCAACGACGAGGACACCGAGCTGTCCGACGGCTCGGTGGTCATCGCCGCCATCACCTCCTGCACCAACACCTCCAACCCGGCGGTGATGCTGGGTGCCGGCCTGCTGGCACGCAACGCGGCACGCATCGGCCTGAAGGCCAAGCCATGGGTGAAAACCTCGCTCGGCCCGGGTTCGCGCGTGGTCACCGACTATCTGGAAAAGGCCGGCGTGCTGGCCGATCTGGAAAAGCTGGGCTTCTTCGTGGTCGGTTATGGCTGCACCACCTGTATTGGCAACTCCGGCCCGCTGCCGGAAGCCGTGTCCGCCGGCATTGCCGAGAACGAACTGGTGGTGGCCTCGGTGCTGTCCGGCAACCGCAACTTTGAAGGCCGCGTGCACCCGGAAGTAAAGGCCAACTACCTGGCCTCGCCGCCACTGGTGGTGGCCTACGCCATTGCCGGTACCGTCAACATCGACCTGACCAAGGAGCCGATCGGCAAGGGCAGCGATGGCAAGGAGGTGTACCTGCGCGACATCTGGCCGAGCAACAAGGAGATCGGCGACATGATCGCCGCTACCGTTGGCCCGGAAATGTTCAAGCAGAACTACGCCGACGTGTTCAAGGGCGATACCCGCTGGGCGCAGATCGAGTCGCCCGAAGGCCAGGCCTACGAATGGAACAGCGACTCCACCTACATCAAGAACCCGCCGTACTTCGATGGCATGACCATGCAGGTGGGCAACATCAGCGACATCCATGGCGCGCGGGTGATGGGCCTGTTTGGTGACTCCATCACCACTGACCATATCTCCCCGGCCGGCAACATCAAGAAGGACTCGCCGGCAGGCCGCTTCCTGCAGTCGCGCGGCGTGCAGCCGGCGGACTTCAACAGCTACGGCAGCCGCCGCGGCAACGATGACGTGATGGTGCGCGGCACCTTCGCCAACATCCGCATCAAGAACCTGATGTTTGGCGGCGAAGAAGGCGGCAACACGCTGTACTACGCACCCGGCAGCCAGACCGGCGAGAAGCTGGCGATCTACGATGCCGCAATGAAGTACAAGGCCGATGGCGTACCGCTGGTGGTGCTGGCCGGCAAGGAATACGGCACCGGCTCCTCGCGCGACTGGGCGGCCAAGGGCACCAACCTGCTGGGCGTCAAGGCGGTGATCGCCGAGAGCTTCGAGCGTATCCACCGCTCCAACCTGGTCGGCATGGGCGTACTGCCGCTGCAGTTCCATGACGGCGAGAACGCACAGACGCTGGGCCTGGATGGCTCGGAGGTGTTTGATGTGACCGGGCTGGACGATGGCAACGCAAAGACCGCCACGGTCACCGCGACCAAGGCAGATGGCAGCAAGAAGAGCTTCACCGCCAAGGTGTTGCTGCTGACGCCCAAGGAAGTGGAGTACTTCCGCAATGGTGGCCTGCTGCAGTATGTGTTGCGGCAGTTGGCGGCGAAGAAGGCGGCCTGATCTGCTGGGTTGATTGGTTTGTTGGAAGAACGCCCCTTTTGGGGCGTTCTTTTTTATTGACTCAGGTTTTGCAGCAAGAGCAAGAGCACCCCTCCCCAACCCTCCCCTTGGCTGCGCCAAAGGGAGGCTGTCTCTTATACACATCTGACGCTGCCGACGACGGA
>NZ_JBXFWM010000122.1:0-3461 GCF_056856655.1 Stenotrophomonas sp. STEN033 | reverse complement strand
CCCCCGCACCCCCGCACCCAAAATCTTCGCATCAACTCAAGTCAACGCCGTCATCACCCCTTTCCGATACGCCGGCCGCTGCTGCAAGCGCGCATACCACGCCGCCAGATGCGGCAGTTCCGGGCGCTGGATCGGCATTTCAAACCAGGCGTAGATGAAGGCGCCCAGCGGAATATCGCCCATCGCAAAGCGCTCGCCGGACAGCCACGGCTGCTTCTCCAGCGCCGCATCAACCAGCGTCAGCAACTCACCACAACGCAACAACGCCGCAGCGATACGCGCCTCATCACGATCAGCGGGTGCGGTGCGCACAACGCCCCAGAACAGATCACGGAAGGCCACCGCAAAGCTCGACGTGGTCCAATCCATCCATTGCTCGCTGCGCGCCCGCTCAACCGGGTCGGACGGATACAGCACATCCAGTGCATAGCGCGCGGACAGGTAACGCACGATGGCGTTGGATTCCCACACCGGCAGGCCATGGTCCTCGATCACCGGCACCAGTCCATTCGGGTTCATCGCGCGGTATTCGGCGGTCTGCGTGCCGCCAAATGCACCACCCACCTCGATCGACTCATACGGCAGGCCGATCTCCTCGGCACACCACAGCACCTTGCGCACATTGCTGGAATTGCGCCGGCCCCATATCTTCAACATGCATCCACTCCTTTCAACTCAGGATTCCTCACGTGCGCCCTTGCGCGGCAGCGCGCGCACGGCCGAGGCCTTGCCCGCGCGCTTGACCTCGAACAGGCCAGTGGCATCGATCAGCTCACTCAGTTTGCGATAGCCGTAATTGCGCGAGTCGAACGATGCGCGGTTGGCAATCTGGTTGCCGACCGAACTCAGCAGTGCCCAGCCTTGCTCATCCGCCGCCGCATCCACCGCGCCGCGCAGCAGGTTCAACAAGCGCGTGTCACCGCGCAGTTCATTGCTGCTGCGCGGCTTGATCGGTGCCGCAGGCGGCTCGGAGACTTCCGTTGCAGTCGCCGCAGGCGGCACACTGCTGGTGGCCACCTGCTCGACGACTTCGGGCGCATCGTTGCCCAGCGCTTCCAGATAGGTGAACTTCGAGCAGGCGTTGACGAAGGCCAACGGCGTCTTCTGTTCGCCGAAGCCATACACCTTCACGCCATCGGTGAGGATGCGCATCACCAGCGGGGTGAAGTCGGCATCGCTGGAGACAATCGCGAAGCCATCCAGGTTGCGCGCGTACAACAGGTCCATCGCATCCACCACCATCGCCATGTCCGAGGCGTTCTTGCCCTTGGAATAGGCGAACTGCTGGATCGGCCGGATCGCGAACTCATGCAACACGCTTTCCCAACCCTTCAGGCGAGGGTTCTTCCAGTCGCCGTAGGCACGGCGCACATTGGCCACGCCGAAGGCGGCCACTTCCACAAGAATCTCGTCGATCTTCGATGACGGTGCGTTGTCGGCGTCGATCAACAACGCGATACGCTTTTCGGGCTCAGACACGGGGTGACTCCATGGCGGCAAGCTGACCGCCAGTATCGGTCATCGCTGTTTCAAAGCACATCAATGCGATGATGGGCGCTGACAACCCGCCCCCACGGCCGGTTCACCGGCCCCACCGGAGTACGTCATGCCGCAACACCCGCACCTTGTCGTCATCGGCGGAGGTTTCGCCGGGCTCTGGGCCAGCCGAGCACTGGCCGATGCCCCCTTGCGCATCACCCTGGTCGATCGCCGCAACCACCATCTGTTCCAGCCCCTGCTGTACCAGGTAGCCACCGCCGGCCTGTCCTCGCCGGATATCGCCGCGCCACTGCGGCATATCCTCGGCAGGCAACGCAATATCGAGGTACGACTGGGCGAAGTGGTGTCCATCGACAAGCACGCCAGAAAGGTGCAGCTCGGCGATGGCAGCCAGATCGCTTATGACCTGCTGCTGGTCGCCAGCGGCGCCACCCATGCCTACTTCGGCCACGACGAATGGGCGGCCGATGCGCCCGGCCTGAAGACGCTGGACGACGCGTTGTACCTGCGCCGCAAGCTGCTGTTGGCCTTTGAGCGCGCCGAGGCCGAGCCAGACCCGGCCAAACGTGCAGCCTGGCTGAGCTTTGCCATCGTCGGTGGTGGCCCCACCGGCGTGGAACTGGCCGGCACGCTGGCCGAGATCGCCCGGCATACCTTGAAAAACGAGTTCCGCCATATCAATCCGGCCGATGCCAAGGTGCGGCTGGTCGAAGCCGGGCCGCGGGTGCTGTCTTCGTTCCCGGAAGTGCTGTCGCTGAAGGCACGCCGCCAACTGGAGAAGCTGGGCGTGGAAGTGCTGACAGGCACCGCCGTCAACCATATCGACGGACAGGGCTTCCAGCTCGGTGACACGCATGTGCCGGCGCGTACCGTAGTGTGGGCCGCCGGTGTCGCTGCCTCACCGCTGGCGCGCACGCTGGAGGTACCGCTGGACCGCGCCGGCCGCATCCAGGTGGAACCAGATCTCACCGTCTCTGGCCACCCCGAGATCTTTGCCGGTGGCGATCTGGTGTCGCTGATGCAGGCCAATGGCCGGCCGGTGCCGGGCGTGGCCCCGGCCGCCAAGCAGATGGGCAGCTACGTTGCGCAGGTGATCCGCGCGCGCCTGGCCGGCAAGCCGGCGCCGCCACCATTCCGCTACAACGACCAGGGCAACCTCGCCACCATCGGTCGCATGGCGGCCATCGTGCATGTCGGCAAGCTGCAACTGTCCGGGCTGCTGGCCTGGTGGTTCTGGCTGGCCGCGCACGTGTTCTTCCTGATCGGCTTCCGCAACCGGCTGGTAGTGCTGCTCAACTGGGCGGTGGCGTATTGGAGCTACCAGCGCAGCGCGCGCATCATCCTCGGCGATGCCGACGAGGACGATGGCAAGGAACCCGCGGGCTGATCGCAGCCAAGCCAGCGGCAATCAGCTGTTGCCGTTGGCGAACTGCTCGAATACTTCGCGCCCGGTGAGTTTCGGCGTCTCGTTGGCGAGCTCGTAGTACGACGGCTTTTCGTCGATGAAGATCTGGCTAGCCAGTTCGAACGATTGTTCCTGGAACAGCCCGGCCGGCACGAAGTATTCGCCGTCCGGCACCAACCGGTAGTACAAGTGGGTGCCGCACTGTGAGCAGAAACCGCGCTCGGCCCAGTCTGAGGATCGATAGGTCTTCAACGCACTGCCGATGACCTGTACCTGGTCATCGCAATGCACCGCGAACAACGGGCCGCCGGACCAGCGCCGGCACATGCTGCAATGGCATAGGCCAATTTCGGAATGCTCATTGGCGATCACTTCGACCGCACCGCACAGGCAGTTCCCTTTCATCACCAGCTCCATCTGCAAGAGGAATGCCGAATCTACACGGGAAAGACCACCGGTAGTGGCGCCCCCTGAGAGGCAGGGGCTTTTCCAGCCCCCCCGCCCTCGTGGGGCCGCCCCGCTGGGGGGGGGGCGCAGCGGGGGGCCCACACCCCCC
>NZ_JBXFWM010000121.1:0-3803 GCF_056856655.1 Stenotrophomonas sp. STEN033 | reverse complement strand
CCCCTTGGCCGTTGGACAATAGGGTGGTCCCACACCGAGGGGCCCCGCCGGGGTTTCCATACCGCATCCCCGGGCGCGCCACTCGCGGTCCTGGGCGCCCCACTACCTCCTCCCCCCGCCCCTCGCCAAGCCCATCGCCCCGGCCATATTGCGTAGCAACATGCGTCAAACCCTTGGCTGTGCTAAAAAATGCGCGCCAATCGTTTAGATCGATCCAAATCGACACCCCCACGATCCCGGCAACGGAACCCTGCTCGAGCGCCAAACCAATCATTGAGCGAACGCAACAAGGCCCCGGTTTCACCCGTTTTTAGATCGATACAAGTCCAAATCAACGTGACAGTTAGCGATTCAATCCAGGAGAGGGAGAGAAATGAAACAGATCACACGCAAGCACGGCCGCGACACATTGTCCGCCGCCATTGCCGTCGCCTTGTTCGCCGTGGCCGCCGTACCCGGCGCTGCGTTTGCGCAACAGGCCAGCACCAGCACCGATGCCACCACGCTCGACAGCGTCAACGTCACCGGTTACCGCTACGCCATCGAAAAAAGCCTTGAGCAGAAGCGCGACGCCAATGCCGTGGTCGAGGTGATCACCGCAGAAGACGTCGGCAAGTTCCCCGACAAGAACGTGGCCGACGCGCTGCAGCGCGTGCCCGGCGTGATCATCACCCGCAGCGGCGGCGAAGGTAAGAACGTCAGCGTGCGCGGCCTGTCCTCGGAGCTGACCCTGACCGAGTTGAACGGCAACTACGTGGCCACTGCCGAATCCAACGGCGACCCGACCCGTTCGTTCAACTACACGCTGCTGCCGTCGAACATGCTGGGCAGCGCCGAGCTGTTCAAGTCGCCGGAAGCCCGCATCGACGAAGGCGGCATCGGCGGTACGGTGATCCTGCACACGCGCCGCCCGCTGGAAATGGAAGCCAACACCGGCTTCGTCTCCGTTGAAGGCACCTGGGCCGACACCACCAAGAAGACCGACGGCCAGCTTTCCGCCTCCTACGCCTGGCATGACAAGGACGACCGTTTTGGCGTGTTCGTTGGCTATACCGACCAGAAGCGCACCACCCGCACCATGGGCGCCAGCACCGAAGGTTGGTCCTGGTATGGCCGTGACGAAGGCGGCACCGCGGTCGATGTCCACGGCAATCCCTCGGACTTCAACTCCAACTGGTGGGGCGGCACCGGCTTCTACGACCAGAACGGCAAGTACTACACCGGCTTCATGATGCCGACCTCGGTGAACCTTGACGTCAAGGACGAGGAACGCGAGCGCAAGGGCGGCCAGTTGACCCTCCAGTTCAAGCCGCTGGACAACCTCACCCTGACCGCGAACTACTTCCGCTTCGACCTGTCGCAGGACTCCCAGACCCACACCATCAAGGTGCCGGAATGGAACATCGCCCGTTATTGGGGCGACGGCAACTGGGCTGGCGGGCGCCTGCTCGACGGGCTGACCATGGACCCGAGCGGCACCATTGTCACCGGTGCCGACTACAGCCTGCATCCGGGCAAGACCTATTACTGCAGCGAGGATGAAGCTGCCGCCGGCGGCATGGCGCCGGGCGGCTGGGGTTCCGACGACTGCACCGTGCCGACCCCGCAGATCACCGGCAGCTACAACCGCGAAAAGGCACTGTCGCAGACCGCCGATTTCTCCGCCGAATGGCGCGGTGAGTCGGTCGACATCGCCTTCAAGGGTGGCCGCACCTGGGCCAAGGGCGGCCCGTCGCTGCAGTTCTCGGTGCCGCTCAAGCCGCGCAGCCAGAATGCCGACGGCAGCTGGAACCTGGGCAACCTGGCCAGCGCCTGGAGCCTGGCTGGTACCCCGTCGATGGCGTTCTCGCCGGAACTGATGCAGAACCTGAAGAACGGCATCCTGCAGGTTGACCTCGGCTCCACTGGCTCGTCGTGGACCCGCAACACCAACCAGCAGAAGTACGCGCAGATCGACACCACCTGGCACAACGACAGCGGCTTCCTGGAATCGCTGCAGTTCGGCGTCAAGTACCGTGACGGTGGCATCCACCGCAGCACCGGCAACAGCTACTGGGCCTGCCCGGGCACCGATGCCAGCGACTACGAGAACCGCTACTGGAACGGCGGCTGCAACGACCTCGCCCTGCAGTTCTCGCCCGACTTCATCTACGGCATGGGCAACCTGGCCGGCGGCATCAATGCAAGCGCGTTCCCGGCCATCAACTACCCGGCCTACATCGCCCATCTGAACAAGACCTACGGGCCGATGCAGACGCGCAACGAAGACAACTTCGTCTACAACGTGGACGAAAAAATCTACTCCACCTACCTGCAGGCCAACTTCCGCACCGAACGCCTGCGCGGCAACGTCGGCGTGCGTGTGGTCAGCACCCGCCAACACGCCGACTCCACCGACAAGGTCACCTCGTACAACGATTACTTCTACGACGACGCCAACGGCAACCCGCTGGCCTGCCAGGCCGGTGACACGGTACCGGGTGCCGCACCGGCACGTACCTACTGCGGTACCGAAGGTTATTGGCGTCTCTCCGACAGCGAAGCGCGCGTCGAGTCGTTCGCTGTCAGCGGCCTGGACCGCAGCTACACCGACGTGCTGCCCAGCTTCAACATCGTCTATGACCTGACCGACAACCTGCTGCTGCGTGCGGCAGCCTCCAAGGTGATCGCACGCCCGAGCTACAACAACATCGCCGCACCGGGCAGCCTGGAGTACTTCAGCCCCGAATACGTCAATGACCGTCGCCTCACCGGTGGTGCCAGCGAGCAGGGCTGGTACGGCTCGGGCAGCAACAAGAACCTGGAAGCCTACAAGGCCACCCAGTACGACATCGGCGTGGAATGGTATTTCCAGCCCGGCTCGGTGCTGGGCCTGGGCTTGTTCCGCAAGGACGTCAGCAACTTCTCGGTGCCGGTGGTGCAGGACGTCACCCAGAACGTCGGCGGCCAGAGCGTGGTCGTACAGAACTACTCCACCACCGCTGGTGGTCGTGACGCGGTGTCGCAGGGCCTGGAGTTCTATGCCCAGCACACGCTGGATTTCGGTCTGGGCTTCCAGGCGAACTACACCTGGAACGACACCAACGAAGCGGCCATCACCCTGGAAGACGGCACCGAGATCGGCAAGTCACCGCTGGTAGGCAGTGCCGAAAACCAGGCCAACTTCACCGTGTTCTATGAAGTGGAAAAGCTGTTGCTGCGCGCCTCGTGGAACCGTCGCGGTGAAGTGGTGCAGGGCCTGGTCAGCGGCCTGAACCTCTACCAGGAGCCCTACCAGCAGATCGACCTGAACGCTGCGTACAACATCACTCCGGCGCTGAGCCTGAGTGCCTCGGTGTTGAACCTGACCAAGGAAGAGACGCGCACGCATCTGGGCAACGACACCAAGGCCCGCTTCTACTCCAACGGTTACGCTGGCCGCGTCGTCTACTTCGGCGTGAACTGGAAGTTCTAAGGCGTTGTAGCCGTGCCCAGTGCACGGAGGTAATGAAAAGCCGCGCTGGCAACAGCGCGGCTTTTTCTTTGCAGATACCGCAAAGAGCGACGGAAGCAGCCTTTCCTTCTCCCGCTTGCGGGGGAAGGTGCCCGAAGGGCGGATGGGGGGTGCTGTTGCTGTTGCTGTTGCTGTTGCTACAGCATTTCCTGCCAAAGAAACCACAAGGCAAAGTCAAAAGCTCCCCTCACCCCAACCCCTCTCCCGCAAGCGGGAGAGGGGCTAGTATTCCTGCATTCCTGCATTCCTGCATTCCTGCATTCCTGCATTCCTGCACTCCCGCACTCCCGCACTCCCGCACCCCCGCACC
>NZ_JBXFWM010000120.1:0-3772 GCF_056856655.1 Stenotrophomonas sp. STEN033 | reverse complement strand
TAGGGGGGGGGGACCAACGCTTCGCCCCGCCCTCGGGGGGGGTGGGGTGGGCGGGTCCCCCCTCGGGCGCGCCTGGGGCCCCCACTACAGTCGCCAGGCCTCCGCTCCATCAGGCGGCCAAACGCTCCCCCCTCCCCGGCCCTCCCCCTTCGCTGCGCGAAAGGGAGGGGGCAAGAGCGTAGTGCCGAGCCATGCTCGGCAGAGGCGTTACCGGTACCGCCAAATGTAGGAGCGGCGTAAGCCGCGAAGCACCTGATCCGTCAGATTGCGCGCACTCCGCTAGTTTCGATGCTATCGACTTCGCGGCTTACGCCGCTCCTACAACGCTGTGTGCTGCGCACAAACAAAAGCCCGGACGGTTTCCCGTCCGGGCTTTTACTTGAACCACGCAACTCGAACTTACTTCGAGGCGGCGTCCATTTCCTTCAGCAGCTGCGGCGCCGGTGCCACTTCCTGCATGATCCAGCGCATGTAACGCTCGTCGACCGAGATCATGCGGGTCATCACCGGGTCGAACACCCAGTTGCTGGCGACCGATTCCCAGATGCCGTCAAACGCCAGGCCCACCAGGCGGCCGTGTGCGTCCAGCACCGGCGAGCCGGAGTTGCCGCCGGTGATGTCCAGGTCGGAGAGGAAGTTCACCGGCACGCTGCCGATACGCTTGTCCTCGAAGCCGCCGTAACGCTTGGCCTTGACCGCATCGATCAGCGCCTGCGGCGAGTCGAACGGGTCCTTGCCGGTTTCCTTGGCGACGATGCCTTCCAGGTCGGTGAAGGCCGGCTGCACCTTGCCGTCCAGGCCGGTGTAACCCTTCACGTTGCCGAAGGTGATGCGCAGCGACAGGTTGGCGTCCGGATAGACGAACTCACCCTTGGTCTTCTTGTAATCGGCAATGGCCTGCAGGAACAGCGGACGTGCCACCAGCTCCTCGCCCATGCGCAGCTTGCGCTGGTGCTCCAGCTCCAGCAGTGCCGGCATCACCGCCACGGCGTACTGGATGGCCGGGTCGTTGCTCGCTTCGAACGCAGCCTTGTCGGCACCGAACCACTTCAGGCGCTCGTCCAGGCTGCCCAGCTTGGAGCCGTCCAGACGTGCAACGGTGGCTTCGACCGCCTTGGCATCAACGCCACCGATCCACTTGTCGAACGCCGACAGGTGCTGGCCGGCAGGCAACTGCACGTACTGCTGCAGCCAGTACTGCTGGAACTGACGGTCCATGGCCGGCACGTAGCGGCGGTCCATCTGCTTCAGGCCGCCTTCGATGGCCGGCAGATCGCGTTCCTGGTAACCCTCTTCGCGCTGCGCGTCCGGCTTGGCCTTTTCAATGGCCAGGCGGTACAGCCGCACGGCAGTGCCGAGGGTGCCGGTGCGGTTGAGCATGGCCAGGTTCAGGTCACGCGCCTGGTTCATGCGCGACTGCTGGCCCAGCGTCTGCAGCTGTGCGAACGCATCCAGCGCCGGCTTGCCGGCAGCGCCCTGGCCCCGCAGCCATTCCAGCACCGCGGTTTCCGCAGCCTGCTTCTGGCCGAGCACGTTGTTGCGCTTGAAGCCGTCCAGCTGGCCGTCGTAGTTCTTGCTGGTGTTGTTCCAGCTGGCCATGTTGGCGGCGTACTTGACCGCGATGTCCGGGTTGTCCTTGCTGGCCGCTTCGACCATCGCGATCTGGTCCTTGTAGGCCTTGGCGATCGACGGGTAGGTCCAGGTAGCGGTGTTCTCGAACTCGCTGACCAGCGCATAGCGATCGGTGCGGCCCGGATAACCGGCGACCATCACGAAATCACCCTCGCCCAGCGGCTGGTTGGCCAGCTTCAGCCAATGCTTGGGCTGGTACGGCACGTTGTCGGCGGCGAAGGCGGCCGGCTTGCCGTCCTTGCCGACATAGGCGCGGTAGAACGAGAAATCGCCGGTGTGGCGCGGCCACATCCAGTTGTCGACGTCACCGCCGAACTTGCCGACGCTGCCCGGGGGCGCATAGGCCAGGCGCACGTCCTTGATTTCCATGTTCTTGAACAGGCGGTAGGTGTTGCCGCCGGAGAAGCTGTACAGGGTGCAGCTGTAGGCGTCGTCGGTTTCACAGGCGGCGATGGCCTGCTTCTCGAAGGCTTCCAGCGCCTGGGTGCGCTTGAGCGGGTCGTTGCCGGCGCCAGCGATGGCCGCCTTGGCCTGTGCGGTGACATCGGTGATGTCGTCCAGCACGTAGATGCGGGCATTCGGGCCGGCGCTCAGTTCGTCTTTCAGGGTCGGCGCGTTGAAGCCGTCCTTGATCAGGTTCTTCTCGGCAGTGGAGTTCAGCTGGATCGAGCCGTAGGCGCAATGGTGGTTGGTCACCACCAGGCCCTGCGGCGAAACGAAGCTGGCGGTGCAGCCGCCCAGCGCAACCACCGCGCCCATCGGGTCGCCGGTCAGGTTGGCCAACTGCTGCGGGTCCAGCTTCAACCCTGCCTGCTTCAGCGGACCGGCAATCTCCGGCAGCTGCTGCGGCACCCACATGCCTTCAGCGGCGTGCGCGGTCTGCGCCAGGCCCAGGCCAGCAAGGATGGAAAACGCAAGAAAATTCACGCGCATTACGCTATTCCGAAAGTTTGGAAGCGCCGATTGTAGCCGTTGCAACTGTCATCCTCCCCTGCCATCGGTCAGTACCGGGCGGTTACGGCTGAAAGCTTATAATCGCCCTCTTTCCACACACTGCGGTCCCCTGCAATGGCACAGACGATGAAGGCGCTGGTAAAGCGCGAAGCGACCAAGGGCATCTGGATGGAAGAGGTGCCGGTGCCGACGCCCGGTCCGAACCAGGTGCTGATCAAGCTCGAAAAAACCGCCATCTGCGGCACCGACCTGCATATCTACCTGTGGGACGAGTGGAGCCAGCGCACCATCAAGCCGGGCCTGACCATCGGCCACGAGTTCGTCGGCCGCATCGCCGAGATCGGCCCGGGCGTGACCGGCTATGAAATCGGCCAGCGCGTCTCGGCCGAAGGCCACATCGTCTGCGGCCATTGCCGCAACTGCCGTGGCGGCCGCCAGCACCTGTGCCCGAACACCGTCGGCATCGGCGTCAACGTCAATGGCGCCTTCGCCGAGTACATGGTGATGCCGGCCACCAACCTGTGGCCGATCCCGGACCAGATCCCCTCCGAACTGGCTGCGTTCTTCGACCCCTACGGCAATGCCGCGCATTGCGCGCTGGAGTTCGACGTGATCGGCGAGGACGTGCTGATCACCGGCGCCGGCCCGATCGGCATCATCGCCGCCGGCATCTGCAAGCACATCGGTGCGCGCAACGTGGTGGTCACCGACGTCAACGATTTCCGCCTGAAGCTGGCCGCCGACATGGGCGCCACCCGCGTGGTCAACGTCGCCAACCAGTCGCTGAAGGACGTGATGGCCGAGCTGCACATGGAAGGCTTCGACGTGGGCCTGGAAATGAGTGGCAACCCGCGCGCCTTCAACGACATGCTCGACTGCATGTACCACGGCGGCAAGATCGCCATGCTCGGCATCATGCCCAAGGGCGCGGGTTGCGATTGGGACAAGATCATCTTCAAGGGGCTGACCGTGCAGGGCATCTATGGCCGCAAGATGTACGAGACCTGGTACAAGATGACCCAGTTGGTGCTGAGCGGTTTCCCGCTGGGCAAGGTGATGACCCACCAGCTGCCGGTGGACCGTTTCCAGGAAGGTTTCGACCTGATGGAACAGGGCAAGGCCGGCAAGGTCGTGCTGAGCTGGAATTGAGCTCAGGCGGAATCGGTACTGTCTCTTATACACATCT
>NZ_JBXFWM010000119.1:0-3878 GCF_056856655.1 Stenotrophomonas sp. STEN033 | reverse complement strand
AACCCCCGGGCCCCCCCACCACCCTCTCCCACCATCGGTGACGCCCCGTAAATTGAAATAACCAATAACCCAGGCAGCGGGGGGCCGCGCGGCCCGCCGCCAAGCCACTGGTGCCGGCGAACCGCATGGATGCGATGGCAAACAGATAAGGGCTGGATTGATGTCAGCTTCGCGGCTGACGCCGCTCCCACAAAAAAAACAAAAGCGAAGGCAAAAAAAACGGCACGTCTCCGTGCCGGTTTCTTCTTCGCTGTCGCCAGTTACAACCGCTGCCACTCCGGCCCATCACCGCGCCGCCAATACACCGCCACCGCCTTGCCGTAGACCGTATCGGCATCCACCAGACCGAAGAAGCGGCCATCAAAACTGTTGCCGCGATGATCCCCCACCACCAGCAGCTTTCCAGCCGGAATGGTGATGCCGTTGATATCCGGACCACCGCCATCCTCCAGATCCAGCTGCACGTGCTTGTTGCCGAACAACTCCCGCGCCACGTCCTGACGCAGCGGCTGCTCGTTGATGGACAGATAGCCGTCGTGCAGCTGCACGCGGTCTCCCGCCACCGCAACCACGCGCTTGATCAGGCGCGTGCCATCGGCTGGCGAATCGAACACCGCCACGTCACCGCGCTGCGGTGACTGTCCCGCCCACAGCTGCACATCCGTGAAAGGAACGCGCAGGCCGTACGCACGCATATCCACCACCACCCGATCACCCGGTTGCAGCGTCGGCTGCATCGAGCCGCTGGGTACCTGGTAGTGATTGGCCAGGCTGTCGCGGGCGGCAAACAGCAGCAGCAACATCACGCCCAAGGGCAAGGCTTCACGTCGCAGCCAGGCCAACACGGGATGGGGCGATGCAAGGGACGCAGTCTCATTCATGGCTGATCACCAACTCCGGGGACGAAACGAGTTGACCACCAAGTCTGGCCGAAGTTCCCCAGGGTCACAGCGCCGGGACCGCACACTTTGCTACGCAGACTTTACGCCGTCGCGCCCAGCCGCCCTCGCGATTTGATGCCGCCGCGGCGCATCGTGGCACCACCGCGCCGCAAGGCGCTTGAACGTGGTGCTACATGAGCGTTTTACTGATCCGGCATACCCGCAACCCAACAGTGCCTGATGCATCCCTTCTACCCACACAGCTCGCTGGTCAGCCGCTGCAATGCCTGCATTGCGGCTCACTGCCTGCGTTGGCCCGGTGCCTGGATAATGCCCGACAGCAGGCACCAAGCTGGGTGCTGATCGAGAACACCGCCACCGACGAGGCGCAATGGGCGCTGCACGGCCGCAGCGTCTGCAGCGCACTGGATGCGTTGCCCTCGCCGTACATCGAAATCGCCCGCAGCGATGCAGATACGCTCGAAGCCCACCTGCATCCGCATCATGCCGCGACCGCATTGGTGGTCTGCAGTACCGGTACCGACGAGGCGCGACGCCTCTCACTGGCGATCACCACGCGCCTGCTCAGCAACGTGCAAGGTGCCTGAGCCATGGCCATCTTCATCGTACGTGGGCCGGACGCCAGTGGCGCCTTGCTGCAGGCGTGTACTCCGCTGCCCAGCCCGGTCATGAGCGCACTGGTGCGTCGCACACTCGATGTCGGCATCAGCGTTGCGCAGCGCAACTGCCGCTCCGAACAAGAGCTGCTGGACGCGCTGTGCGCAGCCGATCACAACCCGAGCGACGTGATCCTGTTGGCCCCTGCCGCCTGCGTGCACAGCGCCCGCCTGCAGCGCCTGCTACCTCGCCTGCGCAACGCCTATGTGGAGGTACACGACGACGCCAGCGACGCGCCGCAGTCCTGCCTTCCCGAGCATCTCGGCCAGCGCCTCGGCATCGCCCAAGGTTATTGCGCGCAGAGCTATGTGCTGGCGATGGAGCTTGCGCTGGAACACCTGTGCTGCAGCGACGTCGGCGACCGCGTGCACGTAGGCACCTGAGATGGAGGCGCATCGTTACATCGTTGGATATGAGGTCTATCTGGATGGCCAGCCGTTCTGGTGGGGGCATCTGGCGGTGCAGCTGGAAGAAGGCGATCCGATGCTGTTGCAGCCGCAGTTGCTGCTGGATCATCTGTGCGCTATGGCAGCTCGGCGGCATGATGTGGCTGCGGCGCAGGTGCGGTTGAAGATGATCAGTCGGTTGTAGCTGATAGCTCCTCTCCAACGGCTTCGCGACTCATGCCGATCCTGCACGAGGCTGGTGGATTGCCTGGAATGCTCCTTGCCGAGCATGGCTCGGCACTACCTGCAGACGTCGGCGCCGGGCATGGCGTGCTGATTCGCTATGATCGGCATACGCACCAACACACGCCCCCTGATGCGGCATGCGCTTCCCAAGGACGATCTCCAACATGAATAGTCTCTCCATGCTGCTGTGGCTTTCACTTGCCCTTGCCCCGACTGCGGCGGCGGATGCGGCCGATGAAGCGGCCACGCTGGCCATCGTCACTGCCGGCCATTGGCAGTCTGGGCAACAGCAAGGGGTCTATCGGGTGCGTCTGGAGAACGTCGGCTTCGAGCACGTGTCCTGCCGCGTCTGGATCGAATGGCTGGCGGCAGCTGCACCGGGGAAGCCACTCGCTTCGGTTGCCAAGGTGCCGTTGGCGGAAGCCTCCGACAGTTTCTGGTCATGCCCAGCGCGGAGCGGAACCGTGGTGCTGGACGATGGCACGCTGCAGCTCAAACTGGTCCACGCCTATTCGCTGGAGCCGCGCGTATTCAACGTGACGCTTGGCGCGCCCGGAAGTTACCAACTGCACACCGACGCCCAGCCATAAGCGTGCTTTGCAGGCATTGCGGTGGCGAAGCTCTTGCTGGCGACGGAACAGCGCTGCAGAGACCTGCTCCGCACATACGCATTGATCATCGAAGGACCACATCATCGTGACGAACGGAATCAGCCACATTTTCGCGCCGACCACAGCCACCTCGCGTCTCGCCCTCCCCTGCCTGTTGGTGATGAGCACCGCGCTGCTGGGCGCCTGCGCGACGCGCCCCGGGCCGCTGGGCAGCTTGTCCAACATCGTGGTGACCGGCAATGGCGTCGACAATGAGCGCGATGCGCCCTTGTGCCAGGAGTTCAAACCCGAAGCGCCACAAGTGCGTGCGTTTTTCCGCAGCGCCGTGCTGATCACTCCACGCCAGGAACACGATTTCTTCCTGCACGGACCTTGCTACGTGCGTGGCACGCTTACCACCCGGTATGAGACCTGGCACTGGGAACTCCGCAATGGCGGCACTGCGCGGGTGACTTCCGCTGCAGGCGATGATTCTTTCCTGCTGGCCGATCCGCGCGAGGAATCTTCGCTTGGTGATGAGTGAGGCCTGCGCGGTTCCGTAGTGCCGAGCCATGCTCGGCAGCGGCCTTGCTGATAGTGCCCCTGCCGAACATGGCTCGGCACTACCGCTTCTGCCCCCTCCCTTGCGCCGCAGGCGGAGGGGAGGGTTGGGGGGGGTTGGCTCTTACAGCCTTTCAGGTGCCGCTGGCTTCGCGGCTTACGCCGCTTCTACGAGGCTGGTGGATTGCCGGTGAAGCCTCTGCCGAGCATGGCTCGGCTCTACCGCTTCTGCTCCCTCCCTTTTGCGTAGCAAAGGGGAGAGTTGGGGAGGGGTTGGCTTTTGTGGCCTTTCAGCGCTGTTGGCTTCGCGGCTTACGCCGCTTCTAGAAGGCTGGTAGATGGCCTGGAAAGCCCCTGCCGAGCATGGCTCGGCACTACCGCTTCTGCCCCCTCCCTTGCGCCGCAGGCGGAGGGGAGGGTTGGGGAGGGGTTGGCTTTTGCGGCTTTTCAGGCGCCGCTGGCTTCGCGGGGTTCGCCCCGCCGACAGCGGTGTATTATAAACAAAGACCAGCCCCCCCGACCAAAGGGCCGCGGGG
>NZ_JBXFWM010000118.1:0-3915 GCF_056856655.1 Stenotrophomonas sp. STEN033 | reverse complement strand
AGTTTACGGCCCCATCTGTTTGGTCTTTCACTGTCTTCTTTATTTTTTACTTGTTCTCCCTTTTCGCCTTCTGTGGGCGCCCACTACAAAACCCTGCCTCCCGTAGTGCCGAGCCATGCTCGGCAGAAGCCTTCCCGCTAACGCCCAATGCCTAGCATGGCTCGGCACTACAAATGCCTGCCTCCCGTCGTGCCGAGCCATGCTCGGCAGAGGCTTTCCCGGTAACGCCCCTTGCCGAGCATGGCTGGGCAATACATGCGGCTGTCGCGCGCGCCTCGCCCCTACGGTGTAGCCTGCTCGTCCCGCATCTGCAGTTGTTGCCATGAACGAACACAAAGCCCACCAGTTGTCGATGACCGTGTTGATGTCACCGGAGATGGCCAATTTCTCCGGCAAGGTCCACGGTGGCGCGGTCCTGCGCCTGCTCGACCAGGTCGCCTATGCCTGTGCCAGCCGCTATGCAGGCAACTATGTGGTGACCCTGTCGGTGGACCAGGTGACCTTCCGCCAGCCCATCGCCGTAGGCGAATTGGTGACCTTCCTGGCCTCGGTGAACTACACCGGCACCTCGTCGATGGAAATCGGCATCAAGGTGGTGGCCGAGGACATCCGCAAGGGCGCGGTACGCCACGCCAACAGCTGTTTCTTCACCATGGTGGCGGTGGATGACGATGGCCGGCCGACGCCGGTACCGCCGCTGCAGCCTGAGACCAGCGATGAGAAGCGGCGCTTCGCTGCCGCGCAGATCCGCCGCCAGCTGCGCCAGGAAATGGAGCAGCGCCATCTGAAGCTGCTGCAGAGCAACCCGTCGGGCGAGGCCGATTTGTCGGTGCCCGCGTTGTAGGAGCTGCGCAAGCCGCGAAGCCGGCAATGCTTGAAAAGCACCCCTCCCCAACCCTCCCCTACGCCTTCGGCGCAAGGGAGGGGGCAGGAACAAATCAGCCGGTGTTCTGCACGCCTTGCGATACGCCGTTGACGCAGGCCACCAGCGCGCGCAGCAGGCCTTCGTCCTGGCGGTCGCTTTCACGCCAGCGCTGCAGCAGGTCCACCTGCAGGATGCTGATCGGGTCGATATAGGGATTGCGCAGGCGGATCGACAAGGCCAGCCGCGGGTCCTGTTCCAGCAGTTCCTGCTGGCCGCTCAGGCGCTTGACCCAATGCGCGGTCAAGGCCAGCTCCTCGCGGATCAACGGGAAGAACTGATCATGCAGCGGACCGGCCAGTCGCGAGAACTGTTCGGCGATGTGGATGTCGCCCTTGCTCAGCACCATCGACATATCGTCGAGGAAGGTCTCGAAGAACGGCCAGTCGTGCGCCATCTCGCGCAAGGTCTGCTCATGCCCGGCATCGGCCGCCGCCTGCAGGCCACTGCCCACGCCGAACCAGCCCGGGATCACCGCACGCGCCTGGCTCCAGGCAAACACCCACGGAATCGCGCGCAGGTTGCTCAGCGCCGCATCCTGGCCCAGACGCCGCGAGGGACGTGAGCCCAGCGTCATGCGTTCGATCACATCGATCGGCGTGGCCTGGCGGAAGTAATTCATGAACTGCGCATCGCCGACAAAGGCCCGGTAGGCCACCGAGCTCTTCTCGGCGACCAGCGCCATCACCGGCTTCCACTGTTCCTCGCGCGGCTCCTCGGCACGCGGGCGCAGGCTGGCGCGCAGCACCGCGCCAGCCGACTGCTCCAGCGAGCGCAACGCCAGGGCACGGATGCCGTACTTGCGATGGATCACCTCGCCCTGCTCGGTGACACGCAGGCGGCCACCGATGCTGCCGCGCGGCGAGGCGTTCACCGCATGCGTGGTCTTGGTGCCGCCGCGGCTGATCGAGCCACCACGGCCGTGGAAGAAGGTCAGCTTGACGCCGTATTCGGCGGCGGTATCCAGCAGCTCCACCTGGGCATGCTGCAGCCCCCAGCGCGAGGCGGCGATACCGCCGTCCTTGCCGCTGTCGGAGTAACCCAGCATCACCATCTGCACGTTGTCGCGCGCGGCCAGATGCGCGCGGTAGACCGGATCGGCCAGCAGGTCGCGCAGCGTGGCGGTGCCGCGCTGCAGGTCGTCAACGGTTTCGAACAGCGGCGCGATATCCAGCGGCACGGCATTGTCCGCATCGACCAGGCCACCGCGGCGCGCCAGCGCCAGTACCGCCAGCACGTCACCGCGATCATGCGCCATCGAGATGATATAGCTACCCAGGGCATCGGCACCGTGGCGACGGCGGGCGTCGGCCAGCGCCGCGAACACCTTGTCCAGGCGCTGCCCAGCCTCGTCCTCGCCACGTGCCAGCACTGCGCTGCCGGCCGCATACGGCGACAGCAGCTGCGCACGGGCGCCATCGTCCAGTGCATCGAACGCATCCTGCCCGCCCAGCACTTCGGCCAGCGCGCGCGAATGCACGCTCGACTCCTGCCGCACATCCAGCCGCGCCAGATGGAACCCAAACGTGCGCACCCGCCACAGCAGGCGGCGCACCGAGAACCAACCGGCATGCTTGCCCTTGTTGGCTTCCAGGCTGTCCAGGATCAGCTGGATGTCATGGATGAATTCTTCCGGCGATGCATAGGCACCCGGCGCATCCTCCAGCGTAGCCTGCAGGCGTGCGCGCATGCGGTCGTTGAGCAGGCGGTACGGCATGTCGGCGTGACGCGGGCGCGACTTCACCTGCGGCAGCAGCTGCTGGTACTCCACCACGCGTGCCAGCACCTGCTCGCTGACACCGACCAGTTCGGTCGATTGGCTGAGCAGGCTGGCCAGTGCCACCATGTCTTTCAGGTACAGGCCGAGCACGGCGCTGCGCTGCGCGTTCAAGGTATTGGTGATGGTGCCGGCGTCCACGTTCGGATTTCCGTCCATGTCACCGCCCACCCAGGTGCCGAAGCGCAGCAGGCGTGGCAGTGGCAGGGTGCGGCCCCAGGTGTCGCGCAGCGCCTGCTCCAGCGATTCGTAGAACACCGGAATCACCCGGTACAGCACGCGGGTCAGATAGAAGCCGACATGCTCGCGCTCATCGTCCACGGTCGGCCGCACCGGCGAGGAATCGGCGGTCTGCCAGGAGGCGGTCAATGCCATGCGGAAACGTGCGGCATCGGCCGCCTGTTCGCCCGGCGTGCGCTGGCCGTCGAGGTTGTCGACCAGCGCGGCAACCATCAGCTGTTCCTTTTCAAGCAGCGCGCGACGTACCGCTTCGGTGGGATGCGCAGTGAACACCGGTTCGATGTCGATCTGCGGCAGCCACTGCGCCAGCTCTTCCGGCGTCACACCCTGCGCCTTCAGCGCAAGCAGGGCGTCATGCAGGCCTTCCGGCTGCGGGCGCTTGGTGCCTGCACGCTGGTAGTCGCGACGACGACGGATGCGATGCACGCGCTCGGCGATGTTGACCACCTGGAAGTAGGTACTGAAGGCACGCACCAGCGCTTCGGCATCGCGCGGCGAACGGCCAGCCAGCTGCGCGCTGAGCGAAGCCAACGGCGCCTGGCTTTCGCGTCGGGCAATCGCCGCCGTGCGCACGTCTTCCACCTCGTCGAGGAAGCCGGGCGATACCTGTTCGGAAATCAGATCACCAACCAGTGTGCCGAGGCGACGTACATCGTCGCGCAGAGGCAGGTCGGGGGTGGCGAAGACAACGCTGCTGCGGTACTCGTTCATCTACGACGGAGAGCCTGGAGAGCGGAAACCCGTCAAGCCTACCGCAAAAATCGGCACAATTTTGCAGTGCACCAAACCTGAAACAGTTGCATTTGAATGTTGTCTGGCCGCTGTCCTTTTGGACAGAAAGGCGCACCGGATCAGTCATTCGTAGACCTGTAGTGGGGGGGGGGGGGGGGGCGGGGGGGGGGGGGGGGGGGCGGGGGCGGGGAGGGGGGGGGGGGGGGGGGGGCGGGGGGGGGTGGGGTGGGCGCGAGGGGGCGGG
>NZ_JBXFWM010000117.1:0-3955 GCF_056856655.1 Stenotrophomonas sp. STEN033 | reverse complement strand
TCAATTCCGCGCCAACAGCTACCCCTCTCCCCAACCCTCTCCCGCAAGGGGAGAGGGGGCAAGAGCAGGTGCACGCGGAGCCATTGATCTTCTCCTCTCCCCTTGCGGGAGAGGATGCCGAAGGCAGGAGAGGGGAGCGGCGCAGCCGCTGCTTCATGCCGTCGATTCGCTGCAGAGCGGAAGCAGAATCCCCAATCCCAGTGCTTCCCCTTGGGTTGTCTTGCCCGATGGGCGAGAATCACCGCCTCACTCACGTTCCGGCCATGTACATGCCCAAGAAGATCCAGGCACGCAAATCCTCCATCCACGGCAACGGCGTCTTCGCCGTCGCGGACATCAAGAAGGGCGAGCGCGTCATCGAATACAAGGGCAAGCGCCGTACCCATGCAGAAGTGGACGCGGACGATGCGGGTGACGTGGAAACCGGCCACACCTTCCTGTTCACCTTGAATGATGACTACGTCATCGATGCCAACTACAAGGGCAACGACGCGCGCTGGATCAACCACAGCTGCGATCCGAACTGTGAGGCGATGATCGAGGAGGTCGAAGGCGATGACCGCACCGCCGACAAGGTATTCATCGAAGCCATCCGCGATATCAAGCCGGGCGAAGAGTTGACCTACAACTACGGCATCACCCTGGCCGAGCGCCACACCCCGCGCCTGAAGAAGATCTGGGAGTGCCGTTGCGGCTCGCCCAAGTGCACCGGCACGATGCTGCAGCCCAAGCGCTGAGCCTCTGGGGGCGTGGCCTGGTTTTGTGGTCGCGGCGTAAGCCGCGAAGCCACTGCCAGCTCAGGTGCTGCTAATGGATCGTGGCGCAGCTCCCCAGGTGGCTGACACATCGCTGGCTTCGCGGCTTATGCCGCTCCTGCAAACAAAGCAAAGAGGCCGCGATCGCGGCCTCTTTCAATTCTGCCAGCTGTCCGGCTCAGTTCCCCAGCAGCCCCTGCGGCACGAAGTTGCCCAGGTTCTGGTTGAAGTCCACAGCGATGCGGCCGTTCTGGATGCCCACCGACTTCACCTGCAGCACGCCCATCACCTTGGCGATGGCCGGGTCGATCCTGTAGATCGGCTCGCGGCGGGCGTAGTCGGCCAGCCAGCTGTTGAGCAGGCTGCGGGTGCTTGAATCCAGCTCGCCGCCACCGGCACTGGGGCGGAAGCCATCCACGGTGGGCTGGTCCAGGTGGAAGCCCTGGGTCTGTGCGTCGTAGCGCAGGCCGCTGCTGATCTGCACATCGCCCACCGGCATCGATGAGCCACCGGCGGCCATGGCCAGGTTGAAACCCAGGTCCAGGCGGCTGCCCTGGGGCAGGGTCAGGCGCGGCTGGCTGACGGTAAGTGCAAGCAGACCACCCAAGGCCTTCTGCGTACGCGGGAAGCTGCCATCCAGGTACTGCTGTACGTCGGCAGCACCGACGCTCAATTGCTTGCCATTGATCTGTGGTGCGGCATGGGCGCTGCCGGCCAGGACGATCCAGGCAATGCTGGGAAGGAGCAGGGAACGCAGATTCATCGGACGTACTCGGTGATGGGGCAGGCTGGAACAGCACGATAACCGCTGCGGGTGAACGGCCAATTAGCAGGATCAATTCAATTCAGGCTGCAGCGATGCCGAGGTGATTTCCCAGCGATCCCCCTCGATCCGCGGGCGTACCCGGTACCAGCCCTTGAAACGCTGGTTTCCCGCCGCGCTGGTCAGGCGGATGTCCACCGGAATTTCCAGCGCCTGCGGTGGCGATTCGCGATCAAGTGCGATTGCCTGGCCATTGTGGACGCGCAAGCTGGTCATCGTTGGCAACACGGCGCGTAAACCGGCATCGTCGGGTTGTGGCGATGGTCGGCCGCCTGTCCAGAACGCATCGGACTGGCCGTTGTTCTCGAACAATGCCTGCAGATAGGCATGTATCACCGGGGCGGCAATGGCAGCTTGCCTGCGGACGGCTGCATCGCTCTGCGCTTGTGGGTCCGGCGCTTCCAGTGCTGGCGCTGGTGCCGGTGCTGGTGCGGCTGATGCCTGTACGGCGTCCGGGGTATCGGCTCCATCCGCGCTGCGTTGGCAGGAGCAGCCGGCGAGCAGGGCAGTGACGATCAACAACGGGTAGGCGCGCATCGGCCGCTCCTGGAAGTTGCCGCCAGTCTAAGCGGCCCGCAGGTGCTGCTGCCAGCCGCTTATTCGGCCGGGCTCTGCAGCTGTTTCAGCTTGTGCAGCAGCTGGTCCAGCTCGGGCTGCAGGGCGCTCAGCAGGTTTTCGGGCTTGGCGGCCGACTCGGCCAGGGTTTCCAGCAGGCCGGTGACAACCACCACGCCTGCATCCTCATTGCAGGACAGCCGGCGTTGGCCTTGTGCGGACTCCAGCTGGCGCATCCAGTTGTACTGGCTGCGTTGTTCGAATTCGATCGTGCAACGGCCGCTGCACTGCTGGCCGTCGGTCTCGATCGGCGTGACGGAGATGCGGTAGCGATGCTTGCTGATGGACATGGCGGACTACGGAGGGAAGCGGGGGAGTGGTCACCATAGGCCGGTGCCGGCGTGGGTACGAGGCGTCGAACCATGACGCTGTGTTCCAGTGTTTTCCCCATGCCACGGGCGGAACGCTGCGACCCATGGGAACGCTTTCCGTCCTCGTTCAAGCAAAAAAAAACGGGACGGCTGGGCCGTCCCGTTTTCTTGCCAAGGGGCGCGCTGATTACAGCGCAGCGTCCTTGAGCTTCTTGAGCGGACGCACCTTGAGCTTGGTGGTGGCCGGCTTGGCGGCAAACCACTGCTCTTCCTTGGTGAACGGGTTGATGCCCTTGCGCTTCGGCTTGGCCGGAACGCTCACGGTGGAGATCTTCAGCAGGCCCGGCAGGGTGAAGGAGCCAGCGCCCTTCTTGTTGACCGAAGCGGCAACGGCGCCTTCCAGGGCGGCGAACACAGCGCGCACGTCCTTGGCAGCGACCGAGGTGGCTTCAGCGATGTGGGCGACCAGACCGGACTTGGTCAGAGCTTCCTTGATCGGCTTCGGTGCGGCCGGCTTGGCGGCGGCCTTGGTTGCAGCCTTCGTTGCTACTTTCTTCACTGCCTTCTTCGGGGCAGCCTTTTTAGCGGTCTTTGCCATGATTTCCTGTTCCGTGAACGGTTGGTTGTTGGTCGTGCCGACCCCGTCGGCAAGCGAAATGTAGGGCATGAATTGCGTGACGCCAATAGGTAATTGAAGAAAAAGCCCATAAAAATTGCTTGTGGGCGTATTTGGACAACAAATCGGTGCCGGAAGTCATGCAAAAACAGGGTTGAGCCGTGCTCCGCACCGCTGTCGCCCCACGTTGGCGGGCACGCCGGGACAGCGTGTGGCGATGCCGCACAAGCTGCTAACACGACGTGGTTTAGGCTGCCTGTGCCATCCACCACGAGGAGTTCCACCATGGGTATATCGCGTCACGCAACCGCACATTGGGAAGGCGATCTGAAGACTGGGCAGGGCCGACTGAGCACGCCGCAGAGTGGCCTGATGGAGAACACCCGCTATGCCTTCAACAGCCGCTTTGGCGATGAAAAAGGCACCAATCCCGAAGAACTGATTGCCGCCGCACATGCCGGTTGCTTCACCATGGCGCTGTCAGCCAAGCTCAGTGAGGCCGGTTTTCCGCCGACGTCGCTGGACACACGGGCCGACGTCGACCTGTCGATGGAAGGGGGCCCCCAACTGTCGCAGATCCGCCTCCAGGTAAAGGCCGTGGTGCCTGGCCTGGACGAGACCCGGTTCCGCGCAATTGCCGATGACGCCAAGCAGAACTGCCCCGTCTCCAAGGCACTCAGTGCGGTACCGATCAGCCTGGATACCGAGTTTTCAGCCTGACAGGGTCTTGGCCCCGGCCGGCTTGGGCCGGGGCCGCGCCGGGGGAAGGTCGGTTGAACCGGCCGGCGCGGCGCTTAAAACCACCACGTTGCGTAATACCGCCCGCGGGGGATGG
>NZ_JBXFWM010000116.1:0-4503 GCF_056856655.1 Stenotrophomonas sp. STEN033 | reverse complement strand
CCCCCCCCTCCCTCCGGGGTGGAGCGGCCCGCCCCCCGCGCGCCGGCCGGGCGGCGCCCCCCCACTACGCTCCCTCCCTTGCGTAGCAGGGGAGGGCTGGGGAGGGGTTGGCTTTTGGCTGTTTGCTTGTTGTTGGCTTCGCGGCTTACGCCGCTCCTACGGGGTCGCCTGGAAAGCCCCTGCCGAGCATGGCTCGGCACTACGAGGTTGGGGCCCAGGGGTCATAGCTGCCGAACCACCACAGGTGGCCCTCGGGGTCGCGGCAGGCGTAGCCGCGGCCGCCGTAATCCTGGTTGGCGATGTCGATCACGATCTCCGCACCGGCAGCCTTGGCCTGCGCGTAATGCGCGTCGGCGTCACTGACGATCACGCAGGCGCTCTGCGTCTCCATGCCGCCGACTTCGTCGGGCTGGATCATGTTGCTGCCCCATTCGCCAGGCTGCACCGAGCCCAGCATGATCATGCCGTTGCCGAATACCAGCTGCGCATGGAGAACCACCTCGCCGTCCTGGTAGACGGCATGGCGCTGGAACCCAAAGGCCTTGCACAGCCAATCGATCGCAGCCGGTGCGTCGCGGTAGCGCAGGCAGGGGATGATGGTGGCGGTGGTACGGGCGGCCAGGTCCATGGGGGCAGGCGGGCAGTTGTGGAAAGGCAAGGGTGGGCGCGCTCGCGTTACCATCGCGAGAAGACCGGCCCGGCGCCGGCATCGATCCAAAGGGAGAGCGTATTGAATAGTTGGTTGGGTGGCGGGCTGGTGCTCGCAATGGGCGTGGTGGCACCGATGGCGGCAGCACAAGACGCGGTGCCGACGGAACTGCAGCAGTTGGACGCCACGGTGGAGCGTGTGCGCCAGCAGTTCGACGTGCCGGGCGTGGCAGTGGCGGTGGTCAAGGACGGCAAGGTGGTGCTGGAGCGCGGCTGGGGCCTGCGTGAGCTGGGCAAGCCGGAGCCGGTGCAGGCCGATACCCTGTTCGCCATTGCCTCCAATACCAAGGCCTTCACCGCGACCTCGCTGAACCTGCTGGCCGAGGAAGGCAAGCTGAAGATGGACGACCGGGTGGTGGATCACCTGCCGTCGTTCCGCATGTCCGACCCCTATGTCACCGGCGAAATGCGCATCCGCGACCTGCTCTCGCACCGCAGCGGCTTGAGCCTGGGCGCAGGCGACCTGCTGTTCTGGCCGACCACCCGCTACAGCAATGCCGAAGTGGTGGCGCGGCTGGCGCAGGTGCCGTTGAAGAATGGCTTCCGTGACCGCTATGCCTACGACAACATCCTGTACGCGGTGGCCCAGCAGGTGATCGAGAAGGTGTCCGGGCAGTCGTTTGCCGACTTCCTGCAGCAGCGCATCTTCGACAAGGTCGGCATGGCCGACACCCGTTACAACGCCGATCACCTCAAGCCGGGTGACAAGGCTGCCGTTGGCCACGCCAAGTACGACTTCAAGGACCTGCGGCCGGTGCCGCCGCTGACCTGGTCCAACAATGCCGGTGCCGGTGGCATCTATTCGAGCGTGCATGACCTGGCCAAGTGGATGAACGTGCAGCTGGCCGAGGGCAAGCTTGCCAATGGCACGCCGCTGTTCAGCGAAAAGACCCAGCAGCAGATGTGGCAGATGCAGATCCCGCAGGTGGTGCCCAAGCCGTCGGTACCGGAACTGGCTGCCGCACGTCCCAACTTCGCCGGTTATGGCGAGGGCTGGAGCCTGAGCGATTACCGGGGGCAGAAGCTGGTCTGGCATACCGGCGGCTGGCCGGGCCAGGTGTCGCGGCTGACCTTGGTGCCGGAGCAGAACCTGGGCGTGGTGGTGCTGACCAACCAGGAATCCGGGGCCGCCTTCAATGCCATCACCATGAGCGTGCTGGATGCGATGCTGGGTGCACCGGGCCATGACTGGGTGGGCGCCTACGCCGCTGGCGTGGCCAAGGCGCAGGGCAATGCCGATGAAGGCTGGGACAAGCATGTGGCGGCGCGCGATGCCAAGAGCAAGCCGTCGCTGCCGCTGACCAAGTATGCAGGCACTTATGGCGATGCCTGGTATGGCGATGTATTCGTCGAGCAGCAGGGTGGCAAGCTGCGCCTGCGCTTTGGTGCCACCGCCGATCTGGTGGGCACGATGGAGCATTGGCAGCACGACACCTTCATCGTGCGCTGGGACAACCGTTCGCTCAACGCCGATGCCTTCGTCAACTTCAACCTGGACCCGGACGGCAAGGTGCGCGAGGTGCGCATGCAGGCGGTGTCGTCCTTGACCGATTTCAGCTTCGACTTCCAGGACCTGCTGCTGAAGCCGAAGGCGGAATGAAGCGTTTGTAGGAGCGGCGTAAGCCGCGAAGCCGGTAAATCATCAGGTTGCAGCTGTTTCGTGTACGGAAAGGGCGCCAGCTTCGCGGCTGACGCGGCTCCCACAACCAGACAGTTCCGCATCGCCTAGACAGACAGAACACAGGCCGCGATGGGACAATCGCGGCCTGTTCCGGTTTTACAGGCCGTGGCGATGCTGCGCTGGTTCGAGTCCCTGATTCCCGTTTTTCCGCCACTGGATACGCGCACGCCGCCGCGTGGCGTGGTGCGTTTCTACCTGCATTACCTGCGCCCGGTGTGGCCGGTGCTGCTGGCCACGCTGGTCGCCGGCCTGCTGCTGGCATTGGTGGAAGTGGCGATGTTCGACTTCCTCGGCCGCATCGTCGACATGTTGGCCGACAGCGCAGGGCCCGGCTTCTTCCAGCGCCACGCCAGTGAGTTGCTGTGGATGGCCGGAATCACTTTGCTGGCGCGGCCGCTGCTGGTGGCCCTGCACAACCTGCTGGTCAACCAGTCCATCGTGCCCGGCCTGAGCAACCGTTCGCGCTGGCTGATGCACAACCACGTGGTGCGGCAGAGCCTGAGCTTCTTCCAGAACGACTTTGCCGGCAGCGTTGCCAACCGGGTGATGCAGACCGGCACCTCGCTGCGCGAATCGGCTGTGCAGATGGTCGATTCGCTGTGGTACATCGTGGTCTATACCGGCACCGCGCTGTATCTGTTCGCGCAGGCCGACTGGCGGCTGATGCTGCCCTTGGCCGCGTGGCTGCTGGCCTATATCGCTATCGGCGTGTACTTCGTACCGCGCATGAAACACCGCGCCTGGATCGCCTCCGATGCGCGCTCGCGCGCGATGGGGCGCATCGTCGATGGCTATACCAACATCGCCACCCTCAAGCTGTTCGCGCACAGTGGCCACGAGCAGCGCTATGTGGCGCAGGCCATCCAGGAGCTGGCTGAAAAGCACCGCGCACAGACCCGCATCACCACCGGGCTGGAGCTGGTCATTGCCATCCTCAACGGCTTTTTGATCGTCGGAACCTGCGGGCTGGCCTTGTGGCTGTGGCAGGGCAACCTGATCAGCGTGGGCGCGATTACCCTGGCCACCGGTCTGGTGATCCGCATCCACAACATGTCCGGGTGGATCATGTGGACCATCAACGGCATCTTCGAGGACATCGGTACCGTGCAGGACGGCATGGAGACCATCGCCCAGCCGCTGACGGTGCAGGATGCCGCCGACGCCAAACCCCTGGTGGTCAGCGCCGGTGCGGTGGATTTTGAGAATGTGCACTTCCACTACGGCAAGCGCGGCGGGGTGATGGCCGGTTTGAACCTGGCGGTGAAACCGGGCGAGAAGATCGGCCTGGTCGGTCCGTCGGGTGCCGGCAAATCCACCCTGGTAAACGTGCTGCTGCGGCTGTATGACCTGGAAAGCGGGCGGATCCTGATCGATGGCCAGGACATCGCCCACGTCACCCAGGACAGCCTGCGTGCACAGATTGGTGTGGTCACCCAGGATACGTCGTTGCTGCATCGCTCGATCCGCGACAACCTGCTGTACGGGCGACCGGATGCCAGCGAGGAGCAGCTGCGCGCCGCCGTGGCCAAGGCGCGTGCCGAAGGCTTCATCGCGTCCCTGGTTGATGGACAGGGACGGCAGGGCTACGACGCCCATGTCGGTGAGCGCGGGGTGAAGCTGTCAGGCGGCCAGCGCCAGCGCATCGCCATTGCCCGCGTGCTGCTGAAGGATGCACCCATCCTGATCCTCGACGAAGCCACATCGGCCCTGGATTCGGAAGTGGAAGCGGCGATCCAGGACAGCCTGGACGAGTTGATGGGCGACAAGACCGTGATCGCCATTGCCCATCGACTATCCACCATCGCGCGCATGGATCGCTTGGTAGTGATGGATCAGGGCCGCATTGTCGAAACCGGCACGCATGCCGAGCTGGTTGCCGCAGGCGGCTTGTATGCGCGCTTGTGGGCGCGCCAGACCGGTGGTTTCGTGGCCGTTGATGGTTGAGTTGTTGCTGCCGGTAGTGCCGAGCCATGCTCGGCAGAGCCGGCCCTGTAGTGCCGAGCCATGCTCGGCAGAGCCGAAGCTGTAGTGCCGAGCCATGCTCGGCAGAGCCGGACCTGTAGTGCCGAGCCATGCTCGGCAGAGGACTTCCCGGTATAGCTTCTGCCGAGCAT
>NZ_JBXFWM010000115.1:0-4616 GCF_056856655.1 Stenotrophomonas sp. STEN033 | reverse complement strand
CTCGGCAGAGGCCTTACCGAAAGCCCGTCAATCCGGCAAAACCCTTACCCCTCCCCAGCCCTCCCCTTCGCTCCGCGAAAGGGAGGGAGCGTAGTGCCGAGCCATGCTCGGCAGAGGCTCTACTAGTGAAGCCTCCTGCCGAGCATGGCTCGGCACTACAACAGCAGAACAAAAACGGGGAAGCCGAAGCTTCCCCGTTTCATCCACCACATCAACCGACCGCTGTTACAGCAGGTCGGCCACGCCAGCGCGCTCTTCTTCCAGCTCGCCCAGGGTGATGTCGATGTACTTCTTGGAGAAGTCGTCGATCGGCAGATCCTTGACGATGGTGTACTCGCCGTTCTCGGTGGTTACCGGGAAACCGAACACCACGCCTTCCGGAATGCCGTAGGAGCCGTCGGACGGCACGCCCATGGTCACCCACTTGCCGTTGCTGCCCAGCACCCAGTCATGCACGTGGTCGATGGCGGCATTGGCAGCCGACGCGGCCGAGGACAGGCCACGGGCGGCGATGATGGCCGCGCCACGCTTGCCGACGGTCGGGATGAAGGTGTTGGCGTTCCATTCCTGATCGTTGATCAGCTCGGCAACCTTGGCGCCGCCGGTGGTGGCGAAGCGGTAGTCCGGATACATGGTCGGGCTGTGGTTGCCCCACACGGTGAAGTGCTCGAAGCTGTCCACGGTCTTGCCGGTCTTGGCAGCCAGCTGGCTCAGGGCGCGGTTGTGGTCCAGGCGCAGCATGGCGGTGAAGTTGCGCGGATTCAGGTCCGGCGCCGACTTCATCGCGATGTAGGCGTTGGTGTTGGCCGGGTTGCCGACCACCAGCACCTTCACGTCACGCTTGGCGACGGCGTTCAGGGCCTTGCCCTGCACGGTGAAGATCTTGGCGTTTTCCAGCAGCAGGTCCTTGCGCTCCATGCCCGGGCCGCGCGGACGGGCGCCAACCAGCAGGGCCACGTCGACGTCCTTGAAGGCCACCAGCGGGTCAGCCGTGGTCACCACGCCGGCCAGCAGCGGGAATGCACAGTCTTCCAGTTCCATGACCACGCCCTGCAGGGCGGCCTGGGCCTTCTCATTGTCGATTTCGAGCAGCTGCAGGATGACCGGCTGGTCCTTGCCCAGCATTTCGCCGGAGGCGATGCGGAACAGCAGTGCATAACCGATATTGCCGGCAGCGCCGGTTACGGCAACACGAACGGGTGCTTTCATGGGGGTTTCCTCTGCTAAGAAGCGGTTGTGGGGGTAAGGCCGGGCGGACGCGGGCGCGTCGACCCGGCTGCAATCAGAAACGGCCACCTGTTCAGGTGGCCGTCGGGGTCAATCAGGCGGCGAGGATCTTGTTCCACTCGGCGACGCGGTCGGCCTTGGCGGCCAGCACGGCGTCGGTATCGCCTTCCAGGGTGATCTTGTTGATGGCGTCGCCCTGCTTGATGGCGTCAACCACGTCCAGGCCTTCAAGCACCTTGCCGAACACGGTGTGCTTGCCGTCCAGCCAGTCGGTCTTGATGTGGGTGATGAAGAACTGGCTGCCATTGGTGTTCGGGCCGGCATTGGCCATGGACAGCACGCCGCGCTCGTGGCGCACACCGTTCTTGGTCTCATCTTCAAAACGGTAGCCCGGGCCGCCGCGGCCGGAGCCTTCCGGGCAACCGCCCTGGATCATGAAGTCGGCAATCACGCGGTGGAAGGCCAGGCCGTCATAGAAGCCATGCTTGACCAGGTTGACGAAGTTGGCCACGGTCAGCGGCGCCTTGTCGGCGAACAGCTCGACCTTGATCAGGCCGCGGGAGGTGTCGAAGTTGGCGATCAGGGACATGGAAATCCTTTGTAAAGAAGACGACTCTCAATAGCCCGCTAGTTTACACCCGGCCTCGCCCACGCTGCTGCACCTTGCGGGTAGCTTGCCTGGAAGAAGCCTGAATGGGCTATCAGACGAGTCTGAACGGTAGTTTTCGCACAACGGCGACATAGCGCTATAATGCTGGACTCATTTTCCCCATTTCACGGCACCGGCTGGCCGTCTTTCGCATGTCCATCGAAAATCTTCGCAACATCGCCATCGTCGCCCACGTCGACCATGGCAAGACCACCCTCGTCGACCAGCTGCTCAAGCAGTCCGGCACCCTGTCCGAGCGCACGGTACTTGCCGAGCGCGTGATGGACAGCAACGACCAGGAAAAGGAACGCGGCATCACCATCCTGGCCAAGAACACGGCCATTACCTGGGAAGACAAGAAGACCGGTACCAAAAACCGGATCAACATCGTCGACACCCCCGGGCACGCCGACTTCGGCGGCGAAGTGGAGCGCGTGCTGTCGATGGTCGACTCGGTGCTGATCCTGGTTGACGCGATGGACGGCCCCATGCCGCAGACCCGCTTCGTCACCCAGAAGGCCTTCGCGATGGGCTTCAAGCCGATCGTCGTGGTCAACAAGGTCGACCGCCCGGGCGCCCGTCCGGAATGGGTCATCGACCAGGTGTTCGACCTGTTCGACAAGCTCGGCGCCACCAATGAGCAGCTCGACTTCCCGATCGTCTACGCCTCGGGCCTGAACGGCTACGCCGGCCTGGAAGACACCGTCCGCGACGGCGACATGACCCCGCTGTACGAAGCGATCATGAAGTACGTGCCGGTGCCGGAAGTCGAGGCCGACGGCCCGTTCCAGATGCGCATCAGCCAGCTGGACTACAACAACTTCGTCGGCGTGATCGGCATCGGCCGCATCCAGCGCGGCAAGGTCAAGAAGAACCAGGCCGTGGCCGTGATCGACCGTGAAGGCAAGAAGCGCCAGGGCAAGGTCCTGCAGGTGCTGGGCTTCATGGGCCTGGAGC
This sequence comes from Stenotrophomonas sp. STEN033, assembly GCF_056856655.1. Taxonomy (NCBI): domain Bacteria; kingdom Pseudomonadati; phylum Pseudomonadota; class Gammaproteobacteria; order Lysobacterales; family Lysobacteraceae; genus Stenotrophomonas; species Stenotrophomonas sp. STEN033. The sequence goes on along the minus strand of NZ_JBXFWM010000115.1, from coordinate 1,783 downwards.
GCATCGAAGTCGAGGAAGCACAGGCTGGCGACATCATCGCCATCTCCGGCATCCAGGAGCTGACCATCTCCGACACCGTCTGCGCGCTGGACACCCCGGAAGCGCTGCCGCCGTTGACCGTCGACGAGCCGACCATCTCGATGACCTTCCAGGTCAACAACTCGCCGTTCGCCGGCAACAAGGACCTGTCGGGCGGCAAGTTCCTGACCAGCCGCCAGCTGAAGGAGCGCCTGGAGCGCGAGACCGTGCACAACGTGGCACTGAAGGTCGAGCAGCTGGAAGACGCCGACAAGTTCCTGGTCTCCGGCCGTGGCGAGCTGCACCTGTCGGTGCTGATCGAAACCATGCGTCGTGAAGGCTACGAGCTGGCCGTGTCGCGCCCGGAAGTGATCATCAAGGAAATCGACGGCCAGATGATGGAGCCGATCGAACAGCTGGTGGTCGACATCGAAGAGCAGCACCAGGGCGGCGTGATGGAAAAGCTGGGCACCCGCAAGGCCCTGCTGGAGAACATGGAATCGGACGGCAAGGGCCGCGTGCGCCTGGACTTCAAGATCCCGGCGCGTGGCCTGATCGGCTTCCAGAACGAGTTCAAGACCCTGACCCAGGGTTCTGGCCTGCTGTTCCACGTGTTCGACCATTACGGCCCGAAGGAACAGGGTGCCATCGCCAAGCGCCTGAACGGCGTGATGATCGCCAATGCTCCGGGCGCCACCCCGGCCTACTCGCTGGGCCCGCTGCAGGAGCGCGGCAAGCTGTTCGCTGCTGAAGGCGACAACGTGTACGAAGGCCAGCTGATCGGTATCCACTCCAAGGACAACGATCTGACCGTCAACGCCATCAAGACCAAGCCGCTGACCAACATGCGCGCTTCGGGCAAGGACGACGCGATCCAGCTGACCCCGGCCATCAAGTTCTCGCTGGAACAGGCCCTGGACTTCATCGACGACGACGAGCTGGTGGAAATCACCCCGAAGGAAATCCGTCTGCGCAAGAAGTTCCTGACCGAAAGCGACCGCAAGAAGGCGTCGCGCGGCGGCTGATTGTCTTGACCGGCAACACGCCCTACAACCCGGATCCGCACGCGCATCCGGGACTGGCAGCCATCGCGCTGCTGGAAGCGGGAAAGGCCGTCCTGGCCTTTCTCGCTGCGGCCGGCCTGGAGTTCTCCGGGCCTGCCCCGCTCCGCAACATCATCAATGCCCTGATCCACCGCGTCGGCGGTGACCCCGAGAACGGCGCGTTCTCCTCGCTGCTGGGCATGATCACTCCCGATACCGTGCACCTGGGTGCAGCCGTGCTGGTCGGCTACGGGTTGCTGCGCGCGCTCGAGGCCTGGGGCCTGTGGCGCGCCAAGGCCTGGGCGTCCTGGCTGGGCTGTATTTCCGCCGCGCTCTACCTGCCGCTGGACTTCTACGCCATCGTCAAACACCCCGGCGGGGCCTCCTGGCTGCTGCTGGCGGTCAACCTGCTGGTCGTCTGGGTTCTGGCCCGCGACCTGGGCAAGCGCCACCGCAAGCGCTAACGCTTCACCTGTAGTGCCGAGCCATGCTCGGCATGGGGCCTGCCCGGCAATCCCAAACGCTTCACCTGTAGTGCCGAGCCATGCTCGGCAGGGGCCTGCCCAGAAATCCCAAATGCTTCACCTGTAGTGCCGAGCCATGCTCGGCATGGGCCTACCCAGAAATCCCAAATGCTTCACCTGTAGTGCCGAGCCATGCTCGGCATTTGGCAATTCCGGTAATGCCCCTTGCCGAGCATGGCCTGTCTCTAATACACATCT
>NZ_JBXFWM010000114.1:0-4667 GCF_056856655.1 Stenotrophomonas sp. STEN033 | reverse complement strand
CGCGGCCCGGTGCCGCGTCCTTTTGTCTTGCCTTCCGCCTTTGCCTTCCGCTGTCGCTCCAGGCACCGGCGGCCCGGCGGCGCTGCTGCGTGAGCAGCCAGCGCGCCGGCGAACGCGGCGATGGCCGTAGGCCGGGCGCGTTCGAGGCAAGACGCCTGCACGTTGGACGGCTGCGCCGGATGCAGCGCGACGTGCGGTGCGAATGCACCGGCACGGCAGGTGCGGCGACACGGAAGCAGCCAGCAGAACGACATGCCCGATGGCACGTCAGAGCGCAGCGAGTCGGCGGCCATCATGGGCGTGTCACCAGCCACACCGGATGCGCAACGCCGATCACGGCGGATGTGCTCACCGGGCCGAAATAGCGGCTGTCGAACGATGCCGGATTCGTCACGCTCAACAGGAACAGTTCGCCCGGTTCAAGGCGGCGGCAAAGCTGTAAGGATGGCAGCTCCCGGCCCAGCCGGTCGGCAGGCAGCACGGTGGCCGAAGGCACGCCGTCGATGCGTACCTGACCGGCGACGATGCAGACGTGTTGCGGCGCGACCGCGCCCACACGTTTGAGCAGCGGAACGCGCGTCGGCAGGTAGCCGCGCTGCGCAGCGAGCCCGGCGGCCGTGGCCGGAAGCGGCACCAGCACGATGCTGTCCACGGACAACGGACGTGGCAGCGAGGCGGTGCGCGGGTTGAACGGGTCGATGCGATACCAGCCGACCGCCACGCTGTCGGACGGGTTGTAGGTCAGACGCGGCAGCGGCGACACGAAAGCCGCCCAGGCCAGCGCAGCGAAGCCGATGGCGGCCAGTGTCGCCACGACGATGCGAGCGCGCAAACGTGAACGCGGGTGCGAGCGAGGACGTGGCGCAACGGCAGGCGCGTTGGCGGTGGTGGTTGGGGCGGTCATGGCAACACCTTCCCGGCCAGCCAGGCGGCGTGCCGCTCGGCGGTGTATTCGGGCAGCGCAAGGCGAGCCGCCAGACGGTTGCCCAGCGTGCGCCAGTACGCGGGCGACACGTCGATGGCGGCGATACCCAGCGCCTCGATGCCGTCGATGCGCTCCAGCACGGCGCGCACGTTGGCATCGCCTTCGGCGTGCAGCAGCAGGCGCGCGCCCGGCTGCACGCCGGGGATGCGCTGTGCCGCGTCCAGCGGCGGGCAAGCCTGCATCACCATGAGCTGCCAGCGGATCGTGCCGTAGTCGTTGGCCTGCCAGCGGATGCGGCAGAGCATCGCGCCCGGCAGGAACACCGCGCAGCGCCGCCAGTCGTCCAGGCGCAGCGTGCGCGCAGGTTCGCCGAAGCGCAGGTAGAGTTTGAAGCGATGTTCGAGGTAGGCCAGCGAAACGCGGGTCAGCGGCACGTTGCCGGCCTGACCGGCGAGTATCGCGGGATGCAGCGGCGGTGCAGCCGTGGCCGCGCCAGCGGCGGGCGAAGCGGATGCGGTCATGGTGTGTTCTCCCTGCGGTGTTCTGGAAACTCCCGCTCCAGCAGGCTGCGCAGCAGATCGGCCACAGTCACGCCTTGCGTGAAGGCCGACACCTTGATGCGCGCCCGCATGGCGGGCGTGATGTCGAGCGTGAGGCGGGCCGTGTAGAGGTCGCCTTTGCCAAGCGCATCGGCGTCGCCCTGGCGAATCCACGCCTCGGCGTGTGGATTCGCGGGCGGACGTGCGCCGATGCCGACGCGCTTGCCCGTGCGTTTGCTGTTGGGTGGCTGCTTGGTTGTCATGTGGGCCACCGCAGCAGTTCGTCCACCAGGGCGGTGATTTCGCGGGCGGCGGCGCTGTCGGGCGCTGTCTCGCGTGCGAGCCGGCCAGCGGCCACGCTGTCGGCGAACACGATGCGCTGATGCACTTCCGAGCGCAGCGCGGGCAGCGGCTGTTCGGCCAGCGATTGCCGCGCCTCGCGGCCGATGATGGTGGTGCTGACGCGCCGGTTTATGACGAAGGCCGCGCGCAGCGCAGGCCGGAACACCTGCGCCTCGCGGATCAGCGCCACCATCTCGGCGCTGGCCCACAGGTCGTAGGGGCTGGGCTGCACCGGGATCAGCACGCGCTCGGCCGCCAGCAGCGCGGAGCGCGCCAGGGCCGCGATGCGCGGCGGGCCGTCGATGATGACGTGATCGGCGCGGCGGGCCAGCTCCGGCGCTTCCTGATGCAGCGTCTCGCGGGCAAGGCCCACGGCGCTGAACAGCCGTGGCAAGCCTTGCTGGCTTCTGCGCTGCGTCCAGTCCAGCGAGGAACCCTGCGGGTCGGCATCGAGCAGGACGACATGCTGGCCGCGCAGCGCCAGTTCGCCCGCGATGTGCGTGGCGAGCGTCGTCTTGCCGACACCGCCTTTCTGGTTGAGCAGAGCGAGGATCATGGCGCGGCCCTCCGTGTTGGAAAGCCGGTCTTTCGCTCCTGCGTTTGGTGCCGTTGGGTGGTTGTCCACCGAAACGGCGCGCTTCTACTAAAAGTTATGTATTTCTTGTTAGGTAAGTTAGAGGGGACGCAAACCCGCGCCGTTATTGGCTTTCCGGCGTTTTCGTACTCCTGATAGCACGATAGGCGTACTCCTGATAGCACGATACCCGGTACTCCTGATAGCACGAGGCTATTCACACCTTTTCCCGCAGTTATCCCCGTGCCGTGTGCAGCACGGGCCGGAACGTCAGCAGCTCCGTTCCGTCGTCCGGTATCCGCTCGATGCCCAGGACGTAGCCGGGCAGCGACTGCCGCACCACCAGAGCGCGCAGGTCGTAGGCGAAGTCGGAGAAGCGCGCCGCGCTGCCCGACTTGCGGTGCAGGTGCCGGAAATCGAATTGCCAGCCGTCCGGCTGCTTGCCGCCGTGCTTGCGCACCAGGCGGTACAGCCAGCGTTCGATGCCGCCCTTCAAGCGGAAATAGGCCGGGTCGATGGTCAGCACCAGCGCGGCATCGAGCACGCCGGCATAGAACCAGTCCGGCAGGATCAGTTCGATGCCCAACGGCGTGCCGCTGGCGTCGGCCAACTCGCGCCATTCGTTGATCCACGAGAAACGGTGCAGCCGCCGGCCGGTCGTCTCGCGGATGGACGTGGCAATGCTGGTCGATTGCAGCCGGTCGAGCGCGGCTTTCAGCCGCAGGTAGTCGTTGAGGGACGTGCCGCGCCCGATGAAGCGCAGGATCTCGTAGGGCGTGGCGCGTATCCAGCGCGAGGGGCGGATGCCCGCATCGCGCGCCTCCACGATCTGCGAGGCGGCCCATATCAACACGTCGGCATCCCATATCGTTGCGATGCCATGCTCGGCCGTGCCTTCCACGCGGATGGTGATGCCGCCGGCGCGGAAGTCGATCGGCGCCGTGCGCCGCGACTTCGCCAACGAGAAGAACGGAAAGGCCATCAAGTCCTGGCTGTCGCGGGGTGCCATGTCGCCCGGCAGCGCGCGGAACAGGTCGAGCTGTTCGCGCTGCGGCAAGGCTTGCCCTGGCGGGCTGGACATGGCGACGGCCACCCACGCGCCAGCGATCAGCGGCCATCACGGTAGTCGCCCGCGTGGCGTTCGGCATATTCCGGGTCGGAAGTCGCCTCGTAGCTGCGTTGGTCGGCCCAGGCATCGAGGTCGGACACCGCGTACATGACACGGCGGCCGAACTTACGGAACTTCGGGCCGCCGCCGATCACGCGCTGTTTCTCCAGCGTGCGCGGCGAGAGGCGCAGGTACTCGGCGGCTTCGTCGTTAGTCAGGTAGCGTTGGGGCTGCGCAGGCGCAGCGACAGCAGCGGCGGCAGGCCGCAAGGGAGCGGGTCGCATGGGATGTACCTCCATCAAGCCCGGCCACACCACGCGGCCGGATAGAGGCACTTTCAAGAAAGCGAGGCTGCTTGCTAAGGGACGATCTGCGGGGGACGCGAAACGTCCCCCCTACTGCAACGGCAGCAGCGGAAGCTGTGCCAGGCGGCGATAGCCGCCGCGCATCAGCGCCTCGCCACGCCGCACCAGCCGGCGCACGCGGGCGCGCAAGGCGCTGTCCTTGTGCCAGTCGGCCGCGACGGCATCCGCGCCGAACAGCCCTTCGGCGACTTCGCGCAAGGACGCGCCCGCCAGGGTCGCATCGAGAGCCTGCAAGGTGTGCAGTTCCAGCACCGCGGCCGTCGTGGGCCGGGAACGGGCCGCCGCCGCAGGCGCGGCAACCGTTGCCACGGCCAGGGCGTCCAGCTCGGCCGCGAGCGTGCGATAGCGCGCGCACGGCGTGGCGCAGGCCCGAGTGGCGTAAAGGTAGGCCATGCCGTCCTCCAGGCCCGGCGCAAGCGCGAGCCGCAGGCAGCAGCCTGGCCAGTGCGACACCAGCACCAGGCGCTTGCCATCGTGGATCAGTTGCTTGCGCCCAGGCACGCGCCAGAACTCGAAGGCATGGGCCTCGGGCGGTGGGTCGGCATCCGGGTAAAGTTGTACCACGGCGTCGTGATCGGGGAACCAGGCCGGATGCGCGTCGCGCGCATCCAAGGCTGGATCTTCCAGCAGGCGCAGACCCCATGCCTGCGCTGCGTCCGGCCGTCGGCGACGGCGCAGCCAGTCGCGGCGGTAGTCGGGATTTCGGCGCAGGTATTCCCACGCCAACGCGGGGCCGTCCAGGTGCAGGACGTAGAGATAGGCCGCTGTCGGATACCAGTGTTCGGCGCTCGGGTCAGCCATGACGCAACCTCCT
>NZ_JBXFWM010000113.1:0-4764 GCF_056856655.1 Stenotrophomonas sp. STEN033 | reverse complement strand
AGCGCCCACCGCTACAAGGCCCCGGCCACCGTTCGACGGGCTTGGCTCGAGGCAGATAATATCCACCCCGGACTCACTGGCTAATTGGCTACAAGATCCGTACGCAGGTCATTCCATCGATCATTGAAGAATCCTGTTGATGTTGTTCAGGGCATGCCAATACTTGAATCAGGGCGACCCGCGAAGCGGGTTCGGCTTTGATGAACTGTCAGGGCGCGCCCCGGATGCCCTTTGCGTATGAGTTATAGAACTCATGCGCGCTGTCCACTTCATGGTGTATTTCAATGGGATAAGGGTCGGGCTCTCGGGGAATCGTGTTCAGCACGGTGAGAAAGCTGTCTCTGTCTCGGGAGAGGAATACGTACTCCCGGTATCCAGGCTTGGTGAAGACCATGCACAAGATAGCCTGATTGTCTGACTCTATGCGTTCGCAGACTCGATCTTCGAACCTCTTCATGGCCTCAGAATCTGAAGCTGACGGAGTACCGGCGTTGGTGGGATATTGGAAATCCCAAATCACGTTGAATCTCTCAGGAAAGGCACCGAAGTCGAACTCGGGTTCGATCGTCTTTAGACGGAGTAAAGACAGTCCGGCTTCGGTCTCTCTTCGTGCGAGAACCCAGCCTCTTTGGTCTTCCATAAACCCTCCCTGGCGCCCGGACGCCTGAATTGAGCCGAGCAGCGAAGCGGCTACGGCGTGAGTGAATTGTCAGGCGCCACCCTTGGAGAGTTGCACCCACTCCAATGCATCAACGTCATGAACAGCAAGGGTTGTCGGCACGGGATATGCCCACCCACCGGCTTTCCACCATGACTCCGAGAGCCAACGCGACAGTAGCGAAGTCGTTAGTTGAAGACCCGGGAACTCGTCAGGCTCTACAAAGTATTGCTCGTCAATATTCGGGAGGCCTTCGAGGCCAAGGTCAAGCCTAAGTGATCTCCCGGGAAAGAGGCTTGGATCTGCGTGATCTACCTTGTTGTTCTTGCCCCGCCAGTACGCCCAGATGCTTGGTGTTCCACCGTACTCGTCTGGGAATATCTCAATGTGTGCCTCATCAACTCCGCGGCCAATCGGCTGCACCAGGAGGTCTCGGAGCGCGTGGATAGCTCGATCTGAAAGGCCGTCCAACTTGCGCTGATACATCGACGCAAATTGCTCTTTGCTCAAACCATATGGAACCATCGGTAGCACCTGATGCCTGAGTTAAGCCGCGCAGAGCAGCGGTGTCGGCTCGAATGAGTTGTTAGACTGCGGCGCCATCGCTCTCAGCCATAGGGTCGACGAAAGGAATGCCGGAACTGGAGGCGCGTTCATAAAATGTGGCTTGTGGCGGATGGAGATCCACAATTCTGTAGGCGCCATTTGGATTGACGAATATCTGATGAGCGAGAAGCATCACTCTGATGGTTCCGTCAGGGAAGGTTTTGTTCATTCCCTCCGGGTGACCAAGTGGTGGGACAGTCCATTTCGGATTAACTGTACGGGCCGCATTGGCCAGGCCTTCGATCGCTGCCTCCGGATTACCCACGTCGGGAAGGGCATCGAGAAGTCGCTTGAGCGCTTCCAACGCCTGAACGATTTCGGGTCTTCTTGTTCTTTCTGGGTCCATTTTGCATGCGCCTCCTGCGACCTGAGTGTGGAATTATGCGCGACTCGCGAGGCGAGTTCGGCTTGAATGAACTGGCAGGTACCCTCCGTGAACTGGAGGTACTGCCGCTTGTGAAGTTTGGCAATGCCCGCGCCGCTTGAGCTTCACAGGCAAAGTACGACGCACCGTTTATTGAACTCGCGGGCACGAGACCATCCAGATGGAATTTGGTTGGTGCCACAAAAGCGTATCAGTGCGTCATCAACGTCTACGAACAGGATGCGCCGTCCGATGGGATCTAACGCCGGAGTTATGTCTGGCCGCGGAGCGGCATTGGCTTGAACGATTTGTCAGGCATCAGCCAGCGACCAACTGCTGATGCCAACAACGCCCCAATGAGCCATGAAGTCAAGGCGTTGAAGCTCGTGGGCAGCAGGCCCTTCCACGCCAAGGCAGCAACGGTGATCCCCGTGAACCCGATCAATGTGGGGATAAGCAGGGAGGAGAACATCCGCAACGCAGCGATATGAACCAGGAATGCGACTAGCGCCGCACCCAGGCCAAAGACAACGACTGCGTTCCAGAGCGCGATAGGGAAACCAGAAGGCATTGCGATTGCTGCGGTATGGCCGATTGTATATACGGACGCGAGGCAGGTGACCGCTCCGGATCCAGTTCCTACAAGAAGACTTTTTAGTAGCTGAGGCATTTCTTGCTCCTGAGGCCAGCTACGGGATAAAGCCGGGCCGCGAAGCGGCTACGGCTTGAATGAATTGTCAGGGTTCAGCAAAAGAATCAACCGCCTACTTCTTTGCAGGATGTGCCGCGTCGAGCTGCGCGCTATTTTCCACTGCAGCATCGTATACTTCAAACAGCGATACCCTGGCAGACCAGATGCCCATGCATAGCAGAAGCAAGGCCAGTGGCAAAAACCTGTGAATTCGTTTTTCAATCATGGGAATTACGTCCTTTGTAAAAGTTCGATTGAACAACCTAACTCTGAAACCACGCCAACATGGGTAGCAAGTTGGGCTGGGATGAGTTGTCAGGAGATATCCCAGACATAGACCTCTCCCTCATCCCCGACTATCCGTGCCCCAATTCTTGTACAGAGTGCGATGGCTGCCTGCCTTACAGGGTCGAGCGGATCCTGCAGGAGTGCAGGGGTGGCCGCAAACGTCACGCGACCGATGCTATAGGAAAAAACCGGTTGCCACTCGGACTCCGGGCCAGTACCAGTCTGGATGCACACCTCGGCATTGCTGTGCGGCAGCTGGATCTCGATTCGTTCCCCTGTGTTGGGGTTCACGGCTGCCACTGTCCCGGTGCCTTTGCGGACGTAAGGGGTGGATAGCACTGCTGCATTCCACTCTGCCTCTGAGATAGGTTGGCTGTTGTTTTTCTCAATGTGCAGGTCGTATGCCACGCGAGCCCCCTGGCTCTGGAATGAAGCCGCGCCGTGCAGTGGCTTCGGCTTGAATGAATTGTCAGGGCTCACACGCATACAGTTGGAGCCCGCAGTTGGAACAATAACGCGTTGCGGCCAAGGCAGGTTCTTGACCAGCAAGGAATGGCTTGGAGCAGCGAGGGCATGGAAATCGAGTGACACGGAAGCACAGCCAAAGCCAGGTACAGCCCCAAGCCACCCCCGCAATGGTCAAGGCGATGCCTGGATCCAGATCCACTACAGAAAACATGAGATAGCCCACGGAGCATGCTGCTGGAAGGCCAAGCAGAAGCCCGAGGCACGCAGCCCAATGACGGCGTCGATAGCTGCTCCATTGTTGTACATAGCGCTCTGACATTTCTTGTGAGTCCAAACCCTGGAGCCAAGCCGCGTTGCGAAGCAACGGCGGCTTGATTGAATTGTTAGCTCGGATCAAGTGAAAACATCTGCCGCTTCTATCGCGAGTTGCAGCGCGGCTTTCCATTTTTGCCCAAGCAATTCTCCAAGGATTTCCTTCACGCTCTCAAGGAACGTGCGAATTAGCTCAATCGCTTTCTTTAAGGGTCGTTCTTTGCGCTTCTTGGGGTGGTCTGGAAATGGGTCTTCGTCAGAATCTTCATCAGGGCTATAGGGAAGTCCCACCAACGGCCCCTGAAACTCAATTATCGCTTGGAGTTCACGATGAAGAAGATCGGCTTGTTCTCTTGTTGAATCAGCTAGATAGAGAGACTGCCAAGCCGCATCAATTGCTTCACTACCACCTTGGGCTAACAGCGAATCGAACGAGCTGGATTGCCAATCCAGCAATGGGCGTGTGCGCGTTTTCCATTGTCGAGAACGCTCCTTGCTTATAGCGGCGGTGAGGTGGAGCGCGCGTCCTAGATCAGTACTGAATATAGCCATAAACCCTCCTTAGCAAGCTAACACCCTGAGTAAAGCCGCGTAGTGCAGTGGTCGTGCGACGGTGTAGCGTAAGCGTACATCGTAAGCGCGCCCGCGAAACTACGTCGGCTAGAGTGAACTGTTAGGCATTGCTGGCATAGGCCAAGCAATGAACGGTGACGGGAAACTTCTCATTGCCAGGCATCCAGCCACTGACGATCTTCGACTCAACAAAGCCAATAGACTTGTAGAAGTCCAAAGCGGCTTCGTTTCCCTGCAGGACCTCAATGCAGAGGCCTTCAGGGCGCTCCGCAAGGACTGACCTTGCCAAGAGACCTCCGATCCCTGTGCGGTAGCACGCCGGATCTACATATAGCCAAGTAAGCTCATCTTGATTGTAGGCCACGAAGCCGAGGACTAGGCCGTCCTTATCAGCAACAAGAATATCGTAATCAAATAGGTTCTCTCTTTCCGCGGCAACTTCCAGAAGCAGGAAAGCATGCTCCAGGCGTGCTCCGCGTAGCTCATCCATGCGAGCGAGATCGTGAATCTCGCAGATGCGGTGCCAATCATTCTTCTGATAGCGACGAACTTTCATGCAATGCATAACACCAGAATTGAGCCGCGCCGCGCAACGGCGACGCCTTGAGTGAATTGTTAGGTCTCAACGCTATCGATCTTGCGTGCAACCGTCAGAACAACGGTGGAGAGCAGCTCAAATGCAAGATAGCAGACTCTGACCTGAGACGAAACGTGTAGCCATTTGGATAGTGAGTTCTCTACCCTTAACAGGCAAGGAGAGCTCCATGAAGAAGCGATTTACCGACGAGCAGATCATCTCGATCC
>NZ_JBXFWM010000112.1:0-4934 GCF_056856655.1 Stenotrophomonas sp. STEN033 | reverse complement strand
CCCCCCCCCCCCCCCCCCCACCCCCCCCCCCCCGCGGCGCGTGGGGGGGGGGGGGGGGGGGTGGGGGGTGCCCGGGGCGCCCCCCCCCCCCCCCCCCCCCCCCCGTCCCCCCCCCCCCCCCCTCGGGCGCGCCACTACAAAAAAGAAAGGCCCGGGTTTCCCCGGGCCCTCGTGTTACTGCGGCAGCCTTGCTCAGGCGGCGAACAGTGCCTTCATCTTCTTCAGCGCGTTGGCTTCGATCTGGCGGATGCGCTCGGCCGACACGCCGTACTCATCTGCCAGTTCCTGCAGCGTCACCTTGCTGTCGGCTTCCAGCCAACGGCGGGCGATGATGTCGCGCGAACGCTGGTCGAGCTTGGCCAGACCTTCGCGCAGCAGGCTCAGCTGGTTGTCTTCGCTGTCCTCGCGCTCATAGGCCTGCGACGGATCTTCATCGCGCGCGACCAGATACGCAGCCGGCGACGGCGGCGCATGATCATCGTCTTCATCCGACGGCGCATCGAAACCGATGTCACGACCGGACAGGCGCGATTCCATCTCCATCACTTCACGCTCGGAGACGTTCAGATCCTTGGCGACAGCGCTGACCTCGGCGGCGTTCATCCAGCCCAGGCGGGTCTTGGACTTGCGCAGGTTGAAGAACAGCTTGCGCTGCGCCTTGGTCGTGGCGACCTTGACGATGCGCCAGTTCTTGAGGATGAACTCGTGCATCTCGGCACGGATCCAGTGCACCGCGAAGGAGACCAAGCGCACGCCCATGTCCGGGTCGAAGCGCTTGACCGCCTTCATCAGGCCGATGTTGCCTTCCTGGATCAGGTCGCCCAGCTGCAGGCCGTAGCCGTTGTAACCGCGGGCCACGTGCACCACGAAGCGCAGGTGCGAATGCACCAGCTCACGCGCGGCGTTCAGATCCTGCTCGTCACGGAAGCGACGCGACAGTTCCTGCTCCTCATCGACCGACAGCACCGGGATCTGGTGCACGGCACCGATGTAGGCGTCCAGCGAACCGAGCGCACTGGGGATCGGGAGATTGTTTGCCACAAGGGCAGTAGAGGTGTTCAGGTTCATAGGACCTCATCTTAGCAGTCGAACTATTGGACTGCTCAGTACAGAAAAAGTTCCAGCGTTCTGTTTTTGTTCGCAAACTCGAGGTCAAACCTGAATAGGCGACAGCAACGACGGCATTCCCAACCCCTCCAAGGTAGCAAAGCCAAGGTCACCGCGATATGACAGGAATCAAGGCAGTTCAGCGATCAGACGGCGCCAGATCGGCCAAGGCCGGCAGCCGCCAGTCGATCCGGGTCTGGCCGTTGCGGGCCAGGTAGTCATTGGCCTGCGAGAAATGGCGGCAGCCGAGGAAGCCGCGGTGGGCCGACAGTGGCGAGGGATGCGGGGCCTTGAACACACGGTGGCGGCGGGTATCGATGACCTTGCCCTTCTGCTGGGCGTAAGCGCCCCACAGCAGGAACACCAGGCCTTCACGCTCGCGGTTGAGCACGTCGACCACATGGTCGGTGAAACCCTCCCAGCCGCGGCCCTGGTGCGCGCCCGCCTTGCCCTCTTCCACCGTCAGCACGGCATTGAGCAGCAACACGCCCTGCTGCGCCCATGGCAGCAGACAGCCGTGGTCCGGGCGCGGGATGGCCAGGTCGGCCTCGATCTCTTTGTAGATATTGAGCAGCGATGGCGGCACCGGTACGCCCGGCCTCACCGAGAAGCTCAAACCGTGCGCCTGGCCATAGCCGTGGTACGGGTCCTGGCCCAGCACCACCACCTTGACCTGCTCGAACGGGGTAGCGTTGAAGGCCGCGAAGATTTCCGGGCCGGGTGGAAACACATGTGCCCCAGCGGCCTTGCGCTTGCGCAGGAACGCCGACAGCTCGCGCATCTCCGGCCGCAGCAGCCAGTCGCCGATACGGGACTTCCAGCTGGGCTCCAGCTGGATCTGTACGCCGTCCTCGCTCACAGCACCACCGCCGGCTGGGCCATACGCGCCAGCCGCAGCTGGAACAACACCTTGGTCACCAGCAGGCGTTCTTCGATGGGCTTCTGCACCAGGTCATTGGCCCCGGACTGCAGCAAGGCCGACTGGTTGTGCGGGTTGCCATCACCGGTCATCACCAGCACCGGCAGGCGGCGCTTGCCATAGGCGAAGTCGACGCGGATGCGCTCAACCACATCGCGGCCGCTCAGCTCGCCCTTGAGGGTGACGTCGGTCAGCACCAGGTCCACCTGCCGCGTGGTGCGGCCCAGCGACTCGGCGGTGAGCAGCGAGAACGCATCCTCGGCGGTGAGCACGTGCACGACGTGCAGGTCATGGCGTTCGAGCATGCGCTTGGTGGCCTCGGCCACCACCCGGCTGTCCTCGACATACAACACGGTGGCGTTGGCCACCGGCTCGGGCTGCACATAGCCACGGATGAAGGTCGCCAGGGCTTCATGGCCCAGCGCCTTGTCGAAATAGTCGGTGACGTATTCGGTGAAACGGCGCTGCTCCAGATGCTGCTGGGCGTCGCCGGAAACCACGATCACCGGCACATAGGCCTGCCCCGCGGTTTCACGCACGCCACGCGCCAGCGCCAGGCCATCGCCATCGGGCAAGGCCAGCGAAGTGGTGACCAGGTGCACCGGACCGGCAGCCAGCGCCTCGCGCGCCTCGGCGATGCTGGCGCAGCCCACCACTTCAACGTCGGGCAGTTCGCGCTTGAGCACGTCGCTGATCAGGCGCCGTACCAGTTTGGATCCATCGACCACCATTACCCGCGGCGCGTCGCTGATCAGGTGCTTGAGCTCATGCGTGGACATGCGGGCCTCAGGTTTCAGTCGGGCGAGTCTGCCTGAGGAAGTGACCTGTCACCAGCCATGCCCCCAACCAACCCAGAATCGTGGTGCCAACCAGCACCATGCCCGAATGCAGCAGATCCAGGCCATGCAACGTGAAAGGACTGCCGTAGCTTTGCGACAGATTGGCCAGCGGCGCACGCAGGGCCAGCCCGCACACGCCGATCAGGCCCAGCGCCACGGCTCCGGCGCCCAGCCCGTACCACGCGCCCAGATAGACGAACGGACGACGGATGAAACCGTCGCTGGCACCGAGCAACTGCAGCACACCGATCTCCTCGCGCCGCGCCTGGATATCCAGGCGCACGGTATTGCCGACCACCAGCGCCGCCCCCAGGCCCAGCAGCACCGACAGCACCTGCACCAGCCGCGCACCAAAGCTCAGCCAGCCATCCAGGCGCTGCCGCCAAAGCGCATCGTGCTGGACCAGATCGGCCTGCGGCAGGGTTTCCAGCGACTTGGCCAGGGCAGCATCGGCGCCATCGGTCGGGGTCACGATCAGCAGCGTGGGCAGCGGGTTCTCACCCAGTGCATCGATGGCTTCACCCAGGCCGGCGTTCTGGCGCAGTTCGGCCAATCCTTCGTCCGGCGTACGCAACTGCACCTGCTCCACATCGGCACGGGCGCGCAGGGTCTTGGCCAGATCCTGCGCGGCGGCGGCGTCGACATCGGTCTTCAGGAACAGATTGATATCGCGCGACTGCTGCACGCTGCCAGAGAAATGCTTGAGATTGTCCAAGGCGATCGACAGGCCCAACGGAAGTGCCAGGGCCAGCGCCATCACCGCTACGGTCAGCGCGGTAGCCCATGGCCTGCGCACGGCGCGACCGAGGCTGAAAACCACGCTGTGCAGATGGTGATTGATCCAGGTGGCCAGCCGCGACGGCGCCGCCGTGCTGGTATTGCTGCTGCCGCTTTCAGGCTTGCTGCTGGTAGTCATTCGGCCAGGTCCTGCGGCGAGATGTCATCGACCAGACGGCCGTGGTCGAGGATCAGCACACGCTTGCGCATCTGCTTGAGCAGGGCCAGATCATGGCTGACCACCAGCACGCTGGTGCCACGCGCCGGCAGTTCTGCAAACAGGGTCATGATCTCCGCCGCCAGGGTCGGGTCGAGATTGCCGGTGGGCTCGTCGGCCACCAGCAGCCTGGGCTCGGCGACAATCGCGCGGGCGATGCCGACGCGCTGCTGCTCACCGGCCGACAGTTCGCTGGGCAGCGCCTTCTCGCGATGGCCAAGGCCCATCCGCTCAAGCACCGAGCGCACCCGCTTGCCGCTATCGGCACGGCGGTCACCGCGCAGGATCAGCGGCAGGGCGACGTTCTCGCCGATGCTGCGGTCGACCAGCAGGCGATGGTCCTGGTAGACCGCGCCGACTTCGCGCCGATGCAGGGCAACCTTGCCGCCGCGCACCTTGAGCAGGTTGCGCTCGCCGAAGATGACCGCGCCACGGCTAGGCCGCTCGCTCAGGTGAATCAGCTTGAGCAGGGTGCTCTTGCCGGCACCGGAGTGCCCGGTGACGAACAGCATTTCGCCGGCCGCCACCTCGAAGCTGACGTCCACCAGCGCCTGATGGCCACCGGCATACTGTTTGCTGACATTGTCAAAACGCAGAACGCTCATCGTGCTGATTATGCAGGAGCGCGGGCAGACTGCGGAGGATGCCGGTCACGCGACGTGGGTTACGTGTAGTGCCGAGCCATGCTCGGCAAGGGGCTTTACCGGCCATCAAGCTTGTAGGAGCCGCGTAAGCCGCGAAGCCATTGCTGCATCAACCGGCGAAGGGCCTACCCCTCCCCAACCCTCCCCTTTGCTGCGCAAAAGGGAGGGAGCTGTAGTGCCGAGCCATGCTCGGCAAGGGGCCTTACCAGCCGTGCGGTAAAAGCGGCACGCACCGCGAAGCCGGGATTGCATCAACCGGCAAAAAGCTCACTCCTCCCCAACCCTACCCTTTGCTGCGCAAAACGGAGGGGGCTGTAGTGGGGGGGGGGGGGCGGGCCGGGGGGGGGTGGGGGGGGTTCGCCGGCGGGCGCGCGGGGGCGCGGCGCTGGTAACAGCGGGTCTTTGAGCAGCGGGCCGTGCGGCGCGGGGGC
>NZ_JBXFWM010000111.1:0-5115 GCF_056856655.1 Stenotrophomonas sp. STEN033 | reverse complement strand
GCACTACAGTGCTAGCCCCTCTCCCGTTTACGGGAGAGGGGTTGGGGTGAGGGTGCCCTTCGCTGGTAAAGCCCCTGCCGGGCATGGCTCGGCACTACAGTGCTAGCCCCTCTCCCGTTTACGGGAGAGGGGTTGGGGTGAGGGGCGCCCTTCGCTGGTAAAGCCCCTGCCGAGCATGGCTCGGCACTACAGTGCTAGCCCCTCTCCCGTTTACGGGAGAGGGGTTGGGGTGAGGGTGCCCTTCGCTGGTAAAGCCCCTGCCGGGCATGGCTCGGCACTACGCCAAGGCAGGCCACGCCGCGAGCACCGCAGGATCCTGCCCTACCCGCTTGCAGGCGCGGGTCGAAATGCCGTCGTTCAAGGCAATCCGGAACAGCGGCGCCACGCTGCGCAGCACCCGCGCCGCCACCACCGATTGCAGCTGCTGGCCGCGACTCCGCCCCAGCAACTGCACCGCCCACTCCGGCAGCAAGGCCGCGCCGGCAGCAAGGAACACGTCACGTGATACGCCCGGCAACGGCACCGGCAAACGCACATCGCTGAGCACCTCCAGCACCTCGCGCGAACGCGCGTCCATGCTCAGCTGCGCTTGCTGCGCCTGGAAGTACTCGCGCACCTGCGCCTCGCTGGCCGGCACATCACGCGCACCCAAGGCCTCGGCGACACGCCGGTACTCGTCGTAGTAGCGATCCGCAATGGCGGCCGGTACCTCGCGACAATAGCGCCTGCACCCCTCGAGAAACCCGAAGGCTTCGGTGACATGCACCCAGGTCAGCAGCTGCGGATCGTCCGCGGCGTAGGCACGCCCATCCGGTAGCGTGCCAACCACCTGCGCGTGAATGCGTCGAACTTTGGCGATCAGTTTTTCGGCCTCGGCCGCTGGCGCGTAACTGGTGCCGGCAACAAAACTGGTGGTGCGGCGCAGCCGCCCGACCAGATCCTCGCGGAAATTGGAATGGTCATAGACGCCGGCCAATGCACGCGGATGCAGCAACTGCAACATCAGTGCGCACAGCCCACCAGCCAACATACCGGGGAATTCGGAATGAATGCGCCAGGTGACACTGCCCGGCCCGAACCAGCCCGGGTCCCCCAACGGCGTGTCGTACTCCACGCCATTCTGGTTACGTGGAAAGGCGTCCAGCACCCAGCGACGGATGTGGGCGGTGGCGGCGGCGGAAACCGGACTGAACAGGGATGACATGCTGCCTATCGTACCGGTCCGGCTGCGCAGCTGGCTCGCTTGAGCCGCCGATCCGGCAACCGTACAGCCGCCGTCAAGCCCCGGTGCCAGCGACAGGCGCCCCATGTGCGAATGCAGCAGAGAATTCGACAAAAACTGAAACGTCCTTCGGCTTGGACGATGACGCACCGCAAAAAATCCGCGCTGTCAGGGTGTCACGGCAAACACCGCCGTTCGGTTCTTCGCACCGCCCCCATTGCCAAGTGCGACGAAAGTGCTAGAACTGAGCCTGCCTGACCGCACCAACCTGCATCCGTCGCTCGTTCCAGCAAGTATCTGCAAGGAGCTCAACATGATCGCACTTTTCAAAGGTTTGGGATTGCTGCTGCAAGACAACGAGCTGTACAACAGCCCGTTCGAGAAACAGGTCGATCATTGGAAAAACCTGAGCGATCAGCAGATACGCGAGGAAGTGTCGGTGCTGGCCAAGGCCAAGTGCCAATGGCTGATGGCCTCGATCGTGCTGTGGCAGGCATCGTCACTGCTGATCCTTGGCTTGATCACCAATTACCTGTGGCGCGATGACTTCCATATCACCTTCACCCGCGTGGTGATCGTGCTCGGCTCATGGGTATCGATCCTGTTCGTGATCTGGTTCATGGCCAACATGTTCGACCACACCGCCGGTTTCGAGCGCTGGATGAAGGCCTTCAACAGCCGCGCCCGGATCAGCTCCGATGCCGACAGCGTGGATGAAGTGGCCGAGGCGCTGGAGATGGCCAAGCACTATCCGGAGGTGCTGGACTACAAGCAGGCCGTCACCAACACCCGCGAGCTGCGCCATGAAGACGTGCGCATCATGCGTGAACTGGGACGCATGCGGCAGCACTCGGAACTGGTCGGCAAGCTCAACCACATCGGTGACGATGGCTTGCGGCTACAGCCTGCGTTCTGAGCCCGCTCGCTTTGTTGCTACATATCGCCGCGCTTTGTCGCGGCGATTTTTTTGCACACTGCAAAACTGCCCATCTCCCCTGCCCCGCTCCGCGCCCAGCCCTTGCGCCAGCGCAGCGGAGAGGTGCTACACCTGCAATTGCAGCACCGTAGCCCGGGTAAGCAGCGCGCACCCGGGAAGTGAACCGTTGCTGATAGTTCCGACTGTGCGCCAGTTGCCCCGTCTGCGCGCCGCTTACCCGCCCTACTCCTACCGTGCGCAACCCCGCGATTGAACTACTTCTGCAAAGTCACCTGCTGCGAGTATCCCGCCGGCAGACCATGCATCTGGCGGGTGGAGCCGACCACGACGACAAAGTCGCCCAAAGCCTCGCGCCGACAAAGCAGTGCGTCCGCTGCGCCGCTGCAGTGCTCGCGATACAGCAGGTAATTGCAGCGCCCCGTATCACTCTGCAGGCACTGGAAGCGGCTGACGCCGTTGACCACGGTGGTGCGGCTGAGCAGGCTCTGTTCACCACTGATGCGGGTTACCGAGGTCTGCCCGGGGGTTTCATGGATGCCCAGCATCGACAGCAGGCTGCCGATCAGAACGGTCAGGTAATGCATGGCAATACTCCGGCAAACAGGGCGGCATCACATGCCGCGGAACAGGCTCATGAAGGGTTGGCTGACCACCAGCGTTTCACTACGCTGTTTCAGCCGTAATACGCCGCGGCCGCTGTCGTCGCGGCTCACCGCCGCCACCGCCTTCATGTTGACGATGGTGGCGCGATGGATCTGGCGAAAGCTGTTGGCATCCAGGGCGGCCGTCAGTTCGCGCAGCGAGCTGCGCAGCAGCAGTTCTTCCTCGGCGGTGACCACCACGGTGTATTTGCTGTCGGCGCGGAAATACAGCACTTCGTCCAGCATCACCAGGCGGGTTTCGCGGCCATTGCTGGCGGTGATCCAGGCCAGCGGTGGTGTGGCCAATGGCGCGGCAGGCTGCCTTGCCAGCTGTTGCAGCAGACGCTCCAGCACCCCCGGATCAGCATTGCCGCTCTGGCGGCGCGCCAGCACGCGTTGACGCGTTGCCAACAGCCGCTCGTCGCTGACCGGCTTGAGCAGGTAGTCCACCGCTCCCTGTTCGAAGGCACTGATTGCGTACTGGTCGTAGGCGGTGACAAATACCACTTCGGTCTGCGGGCTCAGCTGCTGCAGCGCGCGGGCCACGTCCAGGCCGGTGATGCCTGGCATGCGGATGTCGAGGAAGGCCAGGTCCGGTTTATGCGTCTCCAGCGCTTCCAGCGCGGCGGCGCCGTCCTCGCATTCGGCGACGATGATCAGTTCCGGCCACAGGCGCTGCAACTGGGCCAACAGCGCCTGGCGCAGCAGCGGCTCGTCTTCGGCAATGAGGGCTTCAAGACGCACGGGGCAGCTCCGGTATGTTCACCGCCGACTGCGTCGAGGTGTTGTTGACCGGCGCGACGGCCGGTGCAGCAGCGACTACCGGCGGCGGCGATGCAATGCGCTTGGGCAGGCTGATGGTGGCAGCCATGCCACTGGGAAAATTGGAAACCAGCGCCAGCGTTGCCTGTTCGCCACAGCTCAGCCGCAGGCGCTCGCGCAGGTTCTTCAACCCGATGCCGGTGCCACTGTTGTCGCTGCTGATGCCTTGGCCATCGTCGGCCACGGTGATCGTCAACTGACCATCCAGTTCACGCGCCAGTATCCATACCGTGCCGCCACCACTCTTGGGTTCCAGGCCATGCTTGATCGCATTCTCGACCAGGGTCTGCAGCGACATCGAGGGCAGGCTGACACCGTGCAGCGCTTCGGGCACGTCGATCTGCAGGTTGAGCCGCGAGCCCATGCGGATCCGCAGGATCTCCAGATAGGCCTGCACCCGCTCCAGTTCCTGCCCGAGCGTGGACACGGACTGATCGATGCCCGGCAGCGAACTGCGCAGGTACTGGATCAGGTGCCCGAGCATCTGCTCGGCACGGGCCGGATCGCTGCGGGTCAACACCTGTGCGTTGGCCAGGGTGTTGTAGAGAAAATGCGGCTCAACCTGGGCATGCAGCAGGTTCAGCCGGGCGACGCTGAGTTCCTTCTCGGCCTCGGTACGTGCGGCGTGCTCGCGCTCTTCGCGGCGCTGCTGGGCAACCTTGCCGCTGAGTGCATGGGTGATGGCCTCGGCGTTTTCGTAGTTACTGCCTTCATCCAGCAGCAGCAGGTCCACCCACGCTCCAGCATCCGGCTCAAAGAACAGGGTCACGCTGCTGGTATCGGCACCGGGAATGACCCGGGCGGTGATCTGGTTGTGGCGGATTGCCAGCCGTGCCATCGGGTTCCAGCGTGACGGAGGGCGCTCGCCGTAGGGATCGGCACGGCGCTGGGTGGCACGCAGCTGCAGGGTGCCCACCGAGCGCTCCAACTGTTCGATGCGTGGCATCTGCCCGATCACCTGTTCCAACAGGGCGAAGGCCGTGGGGGCGTCCAGCGGCAGCTCGACCTGACGGCGATGGCGGTTGGCCAGGGTCTGCGAATCGAGCCGGTCGGCGATCAGGGTGACGCGGCGGATGTGGCCAACCACCGCAGTCAGCGCGAACACCATCAAGGCCATGGCGGCCAGGCCGAAGATCCAGCCCGGGGATTGGTCCATGCCGCTGAACAGGCCGCTCCACAGGAACGCAGCGACGAGGATCGTCAGCGCCCAGGCGGCGAGGATGCGGAAACCGAGGAAGAGGCTGGCGAACATGGGGCAGTCACCGTAGGGATTGGAGGTGAGCATAGGCGCCGCCCCGCCGGCTGCAAGCGGCCTGCGACGAAACCCGGAAAAGGGCGATCAAACCCGGATTGGGCGGGATGGAAAACGGCGGCCACTGTAGTGGGGGGGGCGGGCGCGCGCGCCGGGGGGGGGGGGGCGGGGCCCGTCGCGCGAGAGCGGGGGCCGGACGGGGAGAAGGTGGGGGGCCCCTCGCGGGCCCGGGGGGGGCGCC
>NZ_JBXFWM010000110.1:0-5286 GCF_056856655.1 Stenotrophomonas sp. STEN033 | reverse complement strand
TGGATGACTGTCCATCTTGCAGACGTTTAATCAAGCAATGATTCAATTGTTTTAATGCAAGCGAAACGTTGCCAGTGATTGAATTTCTGCAGCTAAAGTATTTGTCTTCGGACATGTAGTTTTAAGTGAAGAGTTTGATCCTGGCTCAGAGTGAACGCTGGCGGTAGGCCTAACACATGCAAGTCGAACGGCAGCACAGGAGAGCTTGCTCTCTGGGTGGCGAGTGGCGGACGGGTGAGGAATGCATCGGAATCTACTCTTTCGTGGGGGATAACGTAGGGAAACTTACGCTAATACCGCATACGACCTACGGGTGAAAGCCGGGGACCTTCGGGCCTGGCGCGAATGAATGAGCCGATGCCCGATTAGCTAGTTGGCGGGGTAAGAGCCCACCAAGGCGACGATCGGTAGCTGGTCTGAGAGGATGATCAGCCACACTGGAACTGAGACACGGTCCAGACTCCTACGGGAGGCAGCAGTGGGGAATATTGGACAATGGGCGCAAGCCTGATCCAGCCATACCGCGTGGGTGAAGAAGGCCTTCGGGTTGTAAAGCCCTTTTGTTGGGAAAGAAAAGCAGTCGGTTAATACCCGGTTGTTCTGACGGTACCCAAAGAATAAGCACCGGCTAACTTCGTGCCAGCAGCCGCGGTAATACGAAGGGTGCAAGCGTTACTCGGAATTACTGGGCGTAAAGCGTGCGTAGGTGGTTGTTTAAGTCTGTCGTGAAAGCCCTGGGCTCAACCTGGGAATTGCGATGGAAACTGGGCGACTAGAGTGTGGCAGAGGATAGTGGAATTCCTGGTGTAGCAGTGAAATGCGTAGAGATCAGGAGGAACATCCGTGGCGAAGGCGACTGTCTGGGCCAACACTGACACTGAGGCACGAAAGCGTGGGGAGCAAACAGGATTAGATACCCTGGTAGTCCACGCCCTAAACGATGCGAACTGGATGTTGGGTGCAATTTGGCACGCAGTATCGAAGCTAACGCGTTAAGTTCGCCGCCTGGGGAGTACGGTCGCAAGACTGAAACTCAAAGGAATTGACGGGGGCCCGCACAAGCGGTGGAGTATGTGGTTTAATTCGATGCAACGCGAAGAACCTTACCTGGCCTTGACATGCACGGAACTTTCCAGAGATGGATTGGTGCCTTCGGGAACCGTGACACAGGTGCTGCATGGCTGTCGTCAGCTCGTGTCGTGAGATGTTGGGTTAAGTCCCGCAACGAGCGCAACCCTTGTCCTTAGTTGCCAGCACGTAATGGTGGGAACTCTAAGGAGACCGCCGGTGACAAACCGGAGGAAGGTGGGGATGACGTCAAGTCATCATGGCCCTTACGGCCAGGGCTACACACGTACTACAATGGTGGGGACAGAGGGCTGCAAGCCGGCGACGGTAAGCCAATCCCAGAAACCCTATCTCAGTCCGGATTGGAGTCTGCAACTCGACTCCATGAAGTCGGAATCGCTAGTAATCGCAGATCAGCATTGCTGCGGTGAATACGTTCCCGGGCCTTGTACACACCGCCCGTCACACCATGGGAGTTTGTTGCACCAGAAGCAGGTAGCTTAACCTTCGGGAGGGCGCTTGCCACGGTGTGGCCGATGACTGGGGTGAAGTCGTAACAAGGTAGCCGTATCGGAAGGTGCGGCTGGATCACCTCCTTTTGAGCAAGGCAGCATCGCCTGTCAGGCGTCCCCACAAGAAACCTGCATTCAGAGTTCCATTGCCGACAGGGTTGGCATGGAAAAGTCCCAATACGGGGCCTTAGCTCAGCTGGGAGAGCACCTGCTTTGCAAGCAGGGGGTCGTCGGTTCGATCCCGACAGGCTCCACCATGTTGAGTTATGACAGAACATTGGGTCTGTAGCTCAGGTGGTTAGAGCGCACCCCTGATAAGGGTGAGGTCGGTAGTTCGAGTCTACCCAGACCCACCACTCTGAATGTACCGCATACTAAGAATTTATAGACGTCAGCACTGTGGCTGATATCTGTTCTTTTAAAACTTGTGACGTAGCGAGCGTTTGAGATTATCTATCTTGACGTGTCGTGAGGCTAAGGCGGAAGACTTAAATGTCTTCTTATTAATTGAGTCGTTATATTCGTATCCGGGCTTTGTACCCCTGGATCAAATGTAGCCCAAGGCAACTTGCGGTTATATGGTCAAGCGAATAAGCGCACACGGTGGATGCCTTGGCGGTCAGAGGCGATGAAGGACGTGGCAGCCTGCGAAAAGTATCGGGGAGCTGGCAACAAGCTTTGATCCGGTAATGTCCGAATGGGGAAACCCACTGCTTCGGCAGTATCCTGCAGTGAATACATAGCTGCTGGAAGCGAACCTGGTGAACTGAAATATCTAAGTAACCAGAGGAAAAGAAATCAACCGAGATTCCCTGAGTAGCGACGAGCGAACGGGGAACAGCCCTTAAGCTGGTATGGTTCTAGAAAAACGGTTTGGAAAAGCCGGCCATAGAAGGTGATAGCCCTGTATTTAAAAGGGCCATTCCAGTGAAGACGAGTAGGGCGGGGCACGTGAAACCCTGTCTGAATATGGGGGGACCATCCTCCAAGGCTAAATACTACTGACCGACCGATAGTGAACCAGTACCGTGAGGGAAAGGCGAAAAGAACCCCGGAGAGGGGAGTGAAATAGATCCTGAAACCGTGTGCGTACAAGCAGTAGGAGCTCGCAAGAGTGACTGCGTACCTTTTGTATAATGGGTCAGCGACTTACTGTTCGTGGCAAGCTTAACCGTATAGGGGAGGCGAAGGGAAACCGAGTCTGATAAGGGCGCATAGTCGCGGGCAGTAGACCCGAAACCGGGTGATCTAGTCATGCCCAGGGTGAAGGTGCGGTAACACGCACTGGAGGCCCGAACCCACTCCCGTTGCAAAGGTAGGGGATGAGGTGTGATTAGGAGTGAAAAGCTAATCGAACCCGGAGATAGCTGGTTCTCCTCGAAAGCTATTTAGGTAGCGCCTCATATGTATCCTCTCGGGGGTAGAGCACTGTTATGGCTAGGGGGTCATCGCGACTTACCAAACCATTGCAAACTCCGAATACCGAGACGGACTGTATGGGAGACACACGGCGGGTGCTAACGTCCGTCGTGAAAAGGGAAACAACCCAGACCCACAGCTAAGGTCCCAAATTTTGTGCTAAGTGGAAAACCATGTGGAAAGGCACAGACAGCCAGGAGGTTGGCTTAGAAGCAGCCACCCTTTAAAGAAAGCGTAATAGCTCACTGGTCGAGTCGGTCTGCGGGGAAGATTTAACGGGGCTAAGCACAGAACCGAAGCTTGGGGTGCATAACTTTGTTATGCGCGGTAGAGGAGCGTTCCGTAAGCCTGTGAAGGTGAGTTGAGAAGCTTGCTGGAGGTATCGGAAGTGCGAATGCTGACATGAGTAACGATAATGCGGGTGAAAAACCCGCACGCCGAAAGCCCAAGGTTTCCTTGCGCAACGTTAATCGGCGCAGGGTGAGTCGGCCCCTAAGGCGAGGCAGAAATGCGTAGTCGATGGGAAGCAGGTTAATATTCCTGCACCTCGCGTAAGTGCGATGGAGGGACGGAGAAGGTTAGGTGTACCAGGCGTTGGTTGTCCTGGGGAAAGGCGGTAGGTTTGGATCTTTGGCAAATCCGGGATCCTTTAAGACCGAGCACCGAGACGAGCCTTTAAGGCGAAGTCACTGATACCACGCTTCCAGGAAAAGCTCCTAAGCTTCAGCTTACGCAGACCGTACCGTAAACCGACACAGGTGGGTAGGATGAGAATTCTCAGGCGCTTGAGAGAACTCGGGTGAAGGAACTAGGCAACATGGCACCGTAACTTCGGGAGAAGGTGCACCCTTTTTGGTGGCTCATGCGAGCTATAGCTGAAGAGGGTCGCAGTAACCAGGCCGCTGCGACTGTTTATCAAAAACACAGCACTCTGCAAACACGAAAGTGGACGTATAGGGTGTGACGCCTGCCCGGTGCTGGAAGGTTAATTGATGGGGTCAGCCGCAAGGCGAAGCTCTTGATCGAAGCCCCAGTAAACGGCGGCCGTAACTATAACGGTCCTAAGGTAGCGAAATTCCTTGTCGGGTAAGTTCCGACCTGCACGAATGGCGTAACGACAGCGGCGCTGTCTCCACCCGAGACTCAGTGAAATTGAAATCGCTGTGAAGATGCAGCGTTCCCGTGGCAAGACGGAAAGACCCCGTGAACCTTTACTATAGCTTTACACTGAACGTTGAGTTCGTCTGTGTAGGATAGGTGGGAGGCTATGAAACTGTGGCGCTAGCTGCAGTGGAGCCATCCTTGAAATACCACCCTGTCGTGCTTGACGTTCTAACCTAGGTCCATTATCTGGATCGGGGACCGTGTATGGTGGGTAGTTTGACTGGGGCGGTCTCCTCCTAAAGAGTAACGGAGGAGCTCGAAGGTACGCTCAGCGCGGTCGGACATCGCGCACTGTGTGCAAAGGCATAAGCGTGCTTGACTGCAAGATCGACGGATCAAGCAGGTAGGAAACTAGGACTTAGTGATCCGGTGGTTCTGTATGGAAGGGCCATCGCTCAACGGATAAAAGGTACTCCGGGGATAACAGGCTGATACCGCCCAAGAGTTCATATCGACGGCGGTGTTTGGCACCTCGATGTCGGCTCATCACATCCTGGGGCTGTAGTCGGTCCCAAGGGTATGGCTGTTCGCCATTTAAAGTGGTACGCGAGCTGGGTTCAGAACGTCGTGAGACAGTTCGGTCCCTATCTGCCATGGGCGTTGGAAGTTTGAGAGGGGCTGCTCCTAGTACGAGAGGACCGGAGTGGACGAACCTCTGGTGTTCCGGTTGTCACGCCAGTGGCATTGCCGGGTAGCTATGTTCGGAAGCGATAACCGCTGAAAGCATCTAAGCGGGAAGCGCGCCTCAAGATGAGACTTCCCGGGGCACAAGCCCCCTAAAGGAACCATATAGACTATGTGGTTGATAGGTCAGGTGTGTAAGTGCAGCAATGCATTGAGCTAACTGATACTAATGATCCGTGTGGCTTGACCATATAACCTCAAGTTGCCTTGGCCGACATGACATGTCGATAGAAGTCCAAGTGCACGCTACGTCACAAGATCCATGAGAGGCAGGCGCCTAAATCCGTTATTTGGATGGCGACGCTCCAACCGTCTCCCTGATGAAATTAGCGCTGTGGAACCACCCGATCCCATCCCGAACTCGGAAGTGAAACGCAGCCGCGCCGATGGTAGTGCAGCCTAAGCTGTGCGAGAGTAGGTCATCGTCAGGGTTTTTATC
>NZ_JBXFWM010000109.1:0-5434 GCF_056856655.1 Stenotrophomonas sp. STEN033 | reverse complement strand
CCCCTTGGCTGCGCCAAAGGGAGGGGGCTGGGCTGCAGCCTGCTTGTCTCCCTCCCTTTGGCGCAGCCAAGGGGAGGGTTGGGGAGGGGTGCCTTGCGCTCTAAAGCTCCAAAGCCTTCAACCGGCTACCACGCCAGCAGCTCACCCTTCCCCACCCACCGGCCCCCAGTCCGCGCTATACACCTGCCACTCTCCATCCTGCTCGCGCCAGCCAGTAACCACTTCCTGCATCTGCCCACGCTCGGGCAGCAGCCCCCGGTTGCCACCCGTCAGCAGCACGGTGAAGCGCACCGTTGCGGTACCGCCCTCGCCCATCTCCACCCGCAGCGGCCCGGTCTGCACGCCGACCTTGGCATTGAGCAGCAGCTGCCCCCGCAGCAGCCGCTCCATGCCGGCGCGATCCAGCCCCTGATTGCCGACGAAGTCCGCCGCAACCCCGTCCATGAAGCCGCCAGGCTTGCCCGTCTCCACGCTTTCCTGCATTGCAGCAAAAGTCTCGCGCAACCGTTGCTCCGGCGGCTCCCGCCCGCACGCTGCCAGCAAAAGCATGATCACCGCACAAAGCATGCAGTTGAAGACTGATCGCATCATCTATCCCTTCGCCTTTTCAATTCGGAACGGTATGCTGGCAACAATAACGCCGGTGCCCGATGATCGGGCCTGACCACTAGATCATTCCATTTCCTGGAGGGGAAGATGACGCAAGAACGTCCTTGGCTGCAGAGCTATCCGGCTGGTGTACCGGCTGAAATCGACGTCAACGAATTCCACTCCGTCGCCGATGTCTTCAATGCCTCGGTTGCCAAGTTCCGCGATCGCCCGGCCTACTCCAACTTCGGCAAGGTCCTGACCTATGGCGAAGCGGACGTCCTAGTCACCCAGTTCGCCGCCTACCTGCTGGGCGAACTGCAGCTGAAGAAGGGCGACCGCGTTGCGGTCATGATGCCCAACTGCCTGCAGTACCCGATCGCAATCTTCGGCATTCTGCGCGCCGGCCTGACCGTGGTGAACGTCAACCCGCTGTATACCGCACGCGAACTCAAGCACCAGTTGGTCGACGCCGGCGTCTCCGTGCTGCTGGTGGTCGACAACTTCGGCGAGACCGTGCAACAGGTCATCGCCGATACGCCGGTCAAGCAGGTCATTACCACCGGCCTGGGCGACATGCTCGGCTTCCCCAAGGGCGCCATCGTCAACTTCGTACTGAAGTACGTGAAGAAGATGGTGCCGGATTACGACCTGCCCAAGGCGATCCGCTTCAAGGACGCGCTGAAGCTGGGCAAGCGCCACAGCATGCCGGTGGTCGAGGTGGACCATGAGGATATCGCCTTCCTGCAGTACACCGGTGGCACCACCGGCGTGGCCAAGGGCGCGATGCTGACCCACCGCAACCTGATCGCCAACATGCAGCAGGCCTCGGCCTGGATCAGCGCCTCGGGCGTCAAGCCGGGCGAGGAAGTCATCATCACCGCGCTGCCGCTGTACCACATCTTCGCGTTGACGGCGAACGGCCTGGTCTTCATGAAGCTCGGCGGCCTGAACTACCTGATCACCAACCCGCGTGACATGAAGGGCTTCGTCAAGGAGCTGAAGAACAACCGTTTCACCGCCATCACCGGCGTCAATACCTTGTTCAACGGCCTGCTCAATACCGAAGGCTTCGACGAAGTCGACTTCTCCAACCTCAAGGTTGCGCTCGGCGGCGGCATGGCCGTGCAGCGCGCCGTGGCTGACAAGTGGAAGAAGGTCACCGGCGTCACCCTGGTGGAAGCCTATGGCCTGACCGAGACCTCGCCGGCAGCCTGTATCAACCCGCTGGACCTGAAGGAATACAACGGTGCCATCGGCCTGCCGATCCCGTCCACCGATGCCTGCGTCAAGAACGACGACGGGCAGATGGTGGCATTGGGCGAAGTGGGCGAACTGTGCATCCGCGGCCCGCAGGTGATGAAGGGTTACTGGCATCGCCAGGACGAGACCGACAAGGTCATGGACGCCGATGGCTGGTTGCATACCGGCGACATGGCACGCATGGACGAGAACGGCTTCTTCTATATCGTCGACCGCAAGAAGGACATGATCCTGGTGTCCGGCTTCAACGTCTACCCGAATGAAATCGAGGACGTGCTGGCGATGATGCCGGGCATCCTGGAAGTGGCGGCCGTGGGCGCGCCCAACGAGAAGTCGGGCGAGGTGGTGAAGGTGGTCATCGTCAAGAAGGACCCCAACCTCACCGAGGAGCAGGTGAAGGAATTCGCCCGCGCCAACCTGACCGGCTACAAGCACCCGCGCATCGTCGAGTTCCGCAAGGAACTGCCCAAGACCAACGTCGGCAAGATCCTGCGCCGCGAGCTGCGTGACGCCAAGCCGGAAGCCTGATGCTTCCGGCGTGATCGCTGAAAGCCTCCCCGGAAACGGGGAGGCTTTTTTGTGACTGTGATCTGATCAGCGGCGAGCCCTGGTCGCCTTTTGCAGCGTGTTGCTTGTCAGCGACCGCCGACGTTCGCTGCTTTAAAGGCGCATACCTTCACGGGACTCCTCGTCACCAGTGCCTGCAGCGGCGACAGGCACGATTGCCGCAGCGCGCTCATCAGACCCGACAAGCGTCAACGACATCGCAGCGATCGTGGTAACCGTCCCGCCCGCGTCGCCGCGCGAAATCCGATGACCGGTACTGCGCGGTTGGTCAACCACCTGCTGCTGTGGCAGCTCCACCACGGTGCCACGTACCGCTACCCGATCACCGGTGCGAAGCCGCGATCCCATGCGCATGGTGAACTCGGTCTCGGCAGGCATATTGATCGAGGTGTCGTAGCCTTGATCCAGCACGAACACGCCATCGGAAGTGGCCGGGTTGCCGTCACCCTCGTCCTGCAGGAACCAACCGATCGTGGCTGCGCCACGATCACCCTCCCCCATGGTTTCCTTGAGCTCCTGGCCGATGTCGTCGCTGTCACCCATCAGATTGCGCACCACGATGCCTTCGACCAGCACCTCAGCGCCAAGCAGCGGGCTGCTCGCCCCCTGCCCTTGCACCTGCCCGATCAGCTTGCGCGCGGGATCCATTGGCTCTACATGGAACTGGCTGCCAGGCAGCGGAAAGCCGCAACTGCTCGAAGCCAATGCCATGCCAAGAATCGTGGGTTTGACTGCAGCTGTCTTCCAACGCATGACGTCATGCACCCTGCTTTGTTGTAGGAGCGGCGTCAGCCGCGAAGCTCGTAGATTGTCAGATTACAAAATACCTGATCCAGACGCTTCCCCGGCTTCGCGGCTGACGCCGCTCCCACAACCACCAGCCAGCCATCCGGCGAACTGCTACCGCTTGTGGGAGCGGTGTGAACCGCGAAGCTCGTAGATTCGCAGATTACAAAATGCCTGATCCAGACACTTCCCCGGCTTCGCGGCTGACGCCGCTCTCACAAACACCAGCCGGCCCGCTATCCAGCGAACTGCTACCGTTTGTGGGAGCGGTGTGAATCGCGAAGCTCGTAGATTCTCAGATTACAAAATACCTGATCCAGACACTTCCCCGGCTTCGCGGCTGACGCCGCTCCTACAGACACCAGCCGGCCCGCTATCCAGCGAACTGCTACCGCTTGTGGGAGCGGTGCGAACCGCGAAGCTCGTAGATGGTCAGGTTGCGGACTCCTGAGCCGCGAAGCATCCCCTGCTTCGCGGCTGACACCGCTCCTACAACAGCCCTGCTGTCAGGGCTGGGCAGTCTGCAGCCGGTAGGTGGTTTGGCTCCGGTACTCCGTGCCATTCAATGTAGTGCGCACTTCCACCGCATGCTCACCCTCGCTTAGCTTCGTCGGCAATGCCGCGCGCCACAAATGACTGGACGGCACAGCTTCCGGCGAGCGGTCGTAGCCACGCAGCTCTTTGGCAAGATCGTCGGCGATG
Source organism: Stenotrophomonas sp. STEN033 (assembly GCF_056856655.1). Lineage (NCBI taxonomy): Bacteria > Pseudomonadati > Pseudomonadota > Gammaproteobacteria > Lysobacterales > Lysobacteraceae > Stenotrophomonas > Stenotrophomonas sp. STEN033. The sequence continues at coordinate 1,528 of NZ_JBXFWM010000109.1, read as the reverse complement.
TTCTCCACCAACAACCGGGGATCGGCCTGCTTGACCTGTTTCATCGGCTGCCAGTCGCCGCCATCGACCCGGAACTCCACCGGCAGACCTTCGTAGCCCATGAACACATTGGCGTAGATGCCCCACGCCGGATAGGCGCCCTGACGCAGCACCTTGGGGGCATGCAAGGCAATCTGCTGATCCGCCGGCGCGCGGGCAACGCGGTACTCCACGCTGTACTGGCCTTGCGGACGAATGTTGAGCAAACCATAGCCGTTCGGGGTGCCGTCGGCCATGGTGGTATCAGGAATGCCCTGCGCATCCTTCACCCCCGACCAGAACGCACCGCAGGCCGCGCCGACGTTGTACTCGTGCAGCGGCTTGGTGCCATTCCAGCCATCGCCAGCGGCCCAGAACTTCTGGCTCTGGTTATGGGTGTGGCCGCTGACGATCAAGGGGTGCGGTACCTGCTCGAGCAGCTTGAACAGGCGGGCACGATCTTCAACGCGGTAAACATGGTCAAACAAGGGAATGTGGAAGCCCAGCACCACCAGCTTGTTCTTCGGAATGGTCGGCAGGTAAGCCTCAAGGAAGGCGAACTGATCCTCGCGCAGGCCGCCGACATAGGCCGGCTTCTGCCCCGGCTGGGCAATGATGTCGTCCAGGCCGATGAACACCATCGATGCTTCTTCCCAGGCGTAGGTATCCGGGCCAAGCTGGCGGTGGAAGCTGGCCAGCGAATCGGCGTCGCTGCTGGCGCCCAGGTCCATGTCGTGGTTACCGGGCACATGCAGCCACGGCACGCCCAGCGAGGTGACCGCCTTGGTCAGCGCCGGGTAGAGACTGGGGTCGTCATTGGTGATGTCACCCAGGGTCATGCCCAGGCGTGCCTGGTGCTTGCCACGCAGCGGCTCGATGATGTCGCGCTCGAAGTAGCTGACGTCCAACGCGGTGCTGGTCTGGCTGTCGGCCACCAGCAAGGCCTGGAAGCTGCTGGGAGCATGCTTCTCGGGCTGCAGCGCAAACGCGCGGCACTGGGCATCACCCTCGCCCGCCTGCGGGCGCCAGATATCGGGCAGGCCGTCGCTGCGCTTGGCCGCGCTGTAGCCGGCCGGCTTGATGATGAAGATGTTTGGCTGGCTGGAGCCCGGCAGCTGGTAGCGGCCATCCTTGCCGGTGCTGACGATGCGCTCGCCGTCGGAGACACGGATGCCGGACAAGGGCTTTTCGCCGGCGTCCTGCCGGCCATTGCCATTGCTGTCGAGGAATACCGCGCCCTCGACGCAGGAAGCGGCAGCCGCAAACGGCGCACAGGCCAGCAACAGGGCGGTCAGCAGGGATGGGCGCATGGTGTCCTCGGCGGCGAAAGGCAGGCGGCCATTATCGCCCCGGGATGCTGCAGTGGGGTTGCGCCAGCTGGCGAGCCGAGCGTGGCAGGAATCACGCTCTTCGGCCACGGTAGCCCGGCACCTGTAGAGCCGCCCCCAGCTCCGCGGGGCGGTAACCGTATAACCAAATACCAGCAATGCAGCGCACAACAGGGAAATTT
>NZ_JBXFWM010000108.1:0-5498 GCF_056856655.1 Stenotrophomonas sp. STEN033 | reverse complement strand
GGTGGCGTCCCCTCTGTTGTGGGGCGGGGGGCGGCGCCCCCCGGGGGCGGGGTGGGGGCTGTCCCCCCACCCCCCCCGCCCACCCCGGTTTCGACCCGGCTTTTGATCTCGAATCAGGCAGCGGTTACGTGCAGACGAACATCCACATTGCCGCGCGTGGCGTTCGAGTACGGGCAGATCTTGTGCGCGGTTTCGACCAGGCGCTGGGCGTCGGCCTGCTCCAGGCCCTTCACTTCGACGTGCAGGTCGATATCCAGTGCGTAGCCGCCTTCGGCGGTCTGGCCGATGCCGACTTCCACCGAGGTGGCGGTGCCGGCCGGCTGCAACTGCAGCTGCTTGGCGGCTACCGGCAAGGCATTGTCGAAGCAGGCGGCGTAGCCCAGCGCAAACAGCTGTTCGGGGTTGGTGCCGGCCTTGTTGGAGCCCGGCAGTGCCAAGTCGAAGCTGAGGGTGCCGTCGTCCAATGCAGTGCGGCCGGCGCGGCCACCGGTGGCGGTGGCGCGGGTTTTGTAGAAGATCTTCATTGCCGATTCCTTGTGGGGGTGCGTTGGGTACGTCGGTGGAATGCAAGTTCGGGAGTGTTGTTGATCGCGTGTTTCCCGGGTGCGCTTCGCTTACCCGGGCTACGCGGCTCAGGCCAGTTGTGCGAGCAATGCCTTGGCTACCGCTTCGGAGCTGGCCGGGTTCTGGCCGGTGACAAGGTGGCCGTCGCTGAGCACGTACGGCGCCCAATCCGGGCCCTTGCTGTAGTTGCCGCCCAAGCGGGTGAACTCGTCCTCGATCAGGAAGGGCACCACCGCGCTCAGGCCGACTGCGTCTTCTTCGCTGTTGGAGAAACCGGTGACCTTGCGGCCGGCAACCAACGGCTTGCCGTCGGCGGCGCGTGCGGCGATCAGGGCGCCGGGGGCATGGCAGACCAGACCCAGCGGTTTGTTGGCACGGTCGAAGGTTTCGATCAGCGCAATCGAATCTGCATCGCGGGCCAGATCCCACAGCGGGCCGTGGCCACCGGGATAGAACACCGCGTCGAACGTGCTGGCATCGATCTGCTTCAGCGGCAGTGTTGTGGCCAGTTGCTGCTGTGCATCGCGGTCACTGCGGAAACGGTCGGTGGCGGGAGTCTGTGCATCGGGCTCATCGCTGCGCGGGTCCAGCGGCGGTTGCCCGCCAGCCGGCGATGCGAGGGTAATGGTGGCGCCGGCATCCTTGAACACGTAGTACGGGGCGGCGAATTCCTCCAGCCAGAAGCCGGTCTTGTGCCCGGTGTCGCCGAGCTGGTCGTGCGAGGTCAGTACGAACAGAACATTCATGGCAGTGCCTTCAATGAGTGGAGGTGGAACGTGCGACGGCGTTGCCGCACAACAGCAGGTGTTCGGTGGCTTCGCGTGCCTGTTGCAGTGGCAGGCGGTCCTGGCTGAGCTTGGACAGCAGGGCCGCGCCCAACCACATCTGGTACAGCACGCGGGCGACATCCAGTGCGGGCTTGCCGTTCGGCAGCGAGCCGTCGGCGCGGCCTTCTTCGACCAGTGCGGCAATGCGCTGCAGCAGACGCTGCACGCCCTGGTCGAGCACGCGGCGCATGTCCTCGGAAAGGTCGGACACCTCCGCGGCCAGCTTCACCACCAGGCATTCCTCGGCCCAACCCTGCGCCGGATCAGCCGGGTCGCGCGCCCAGGCATCCCAGTAGCGCATCAGCCGTTCGCGGCCGTTGCCCGGTTCGGCCAGCAACTGCTCGAGTTTGCAGCCGTAGCCGTCTACGTACTGTTGCAGCAGCTCGCAGCCGAACACTTCCTTGGACGCGAAGTAGTGATAGAACGAGCCCTTGGGCACGGCGCAGGCCTTGAGGATTTCCTGCAGGCCGAGCGCGGCAAAGCCCTTCTGCAGGACCAGCCGGTAGCCGGTGTCCAGGACGTGCTGGCGGGTGGCTTGGGCTTTGGGGGAGAGGTTCATGGGGTGTAGCTTACTTCGAATAGACCGGTCGTCTATTAACGGATGATTAGCGCGGGACTGTGTCGGCATGCAAGGAACGACACAGGTCGCAGGGGAAACCGCTCTCCCTTCTCCCGCTGGCGGGAGAAGGTGCCCGAAGGGCGGATGAGGGGAGCTTTGGCTTTGGCTTTGGCTTTGGCTTCATCGTTGAAAGCCAGGTGCGGATGGCTTCCCGCAAATCAGAGATGACGGCTTCGCTCCGCCCTCACCCCAACCCCTCTCCCGCGGGCGGGAGAGGGGCTCTTGTCGTCGCGGGTCTCGGGGAAAGCCCAACTTCGCTCATTTCCTCGCAAGTTCCGCGCATCGCGCAACTGCGTGACTCTGGGTCCGGACCCAACTGGGTGTCCAAGCCGTCATCCGATAGGACCCAAAGGCATTGCCCCACAAGCAGCCCCAGCACAGCTTTAAATTTCAAACAAACGATTAAAACGCGGCTAATTTCGCCGAACTGGACAGCATTCCCCGCTTCCCTCACACTGCCGCCCTTCCCCGCCGACCCTTGGCACATGGCAAAACTGCTGGTCCTTCACGGCCCCAACCTCAACCTGCTGGGCACCCGCGAGCCCGACGTCTACGGCCACACCACCTTGGCCCAGATCGACGCTGCGCTGGCTGCACAGGCACAGGCACAGGGGCACCAGAGCGAACACCTGCAGTCCAACGCCGAGCATGTGCTGGTGGACCGGGTGCAGGCTGCGCGTGCCGATGGAACCGCTTTCATCCTGATCAACCCCGCCGCCTTCACCCATACCTCGGTGGCCCTGCGCGATGCGCTGGCCGGGGTGGCGATTCCGTTCATCGAGATCCACCTGTCCAACCCGCATGCGCGCGAGCCCTTCCGCCAGCACAGCTACCTGAGCGACAAGGCCGTGGGCGTGATTTGCGGCTTCGGCGCCGACAGCTACCGCTATGCGATGGACGCCGCACTGGCGCGCGTGGGAGCGGCTGCGTGAACACGCTGCCACGGTTGCTGACGGGCATGGCCGTGGCGTGCCTGCCGCTGGCGGCTGCGCATGCGCAGAACCTGGATCGAGCTGCCGAAGGCATCGACTGCGCGAATGTAACCAGCACGATGGAGAGCGACCTGTGCGCATCCGACCGTGCCAGCGATGCCGACGCACTGTTGAACACCACCTACAAGCTGGCCCGCCGCCAACTACAGCAGCAGGCCGCCGATGGCAGCTGCACGCATTGCGGCGCTGCCGAGCAGCAATTGATTGAGGCGCAGCGCGCCTGGATCCAACTGCGCGACAAGGACTGCGCTGCGGTCTACGCCTTCAATGCCGACGGCACCTCGCGCAATGGCGCGCAGATGCACTGTCTCACCACCCATGCGCAGGACCGTACCCGGCAGCTGCGCGATTTCTACGAACTTTGACCCGGGCGCACCGCGCCTTCTCCTTACTGACTTACTGCAACCAAAGAGGCCCTCATGGATCTGCGCAAAATCAAGAAGCTCATCGACCTGCTGGAAGAGTCGAACCTGGCTGAAATCGAGATCAAGGAAGGCGAAGAATCCGTGCGCCTGTCGCGCAACCCGGTTGGCGGCTACGTCGCTGCGCCGGCACCGGTCTATGCCGCTGCCCCCGCTGCTGCCGCCCCGGCCATGCCGATGAGCGGCCCGACCGAAGCCTCCACCGGCGGCACCGCCAAGCCGGGCAATGCCCTGCCGGAAGGCCACGTGCAGCGCGCGCCGATGGTCGGCACCTTCTACGCCTCGTCCTCGCCGGACAAGCCGGCCTTCGTCAGCGTCGGCCAGACTGTCAAGGCCGGTGAAACCCTGGCCATCATCGAAGCGATGAAGATGTTCAACCCGATCGAGGCCGAAGTGTCCGGCACCGTGGTGGCCATCCTCGGCGAGAACGGCAGCCCGGTTGAATTCGACCAGCCGCTGTTCGTGATTGCCTGAGGCGCCGGCCATGCTGGATAAAGTCGTAATCGCCAACCGGGGTGAAATCGCGCTGCGCATCCTGCGCGCGTGCCACACCCTGGGCATCCGCACGGTCGCGGTGCATTCCACCGTCGACCGCAACCTCAAGCACGTGGCCATGGCCGATGAATCGGTCTGCATTGGTCCGGCACCGTCGTCGGAAAGCTACCTCAACATCCCGGCGCTGATCGCCGCGGCCGAGGTCACCGACGCCCAGGCCATCCACCCGGGTTACGGCTTCCTGTCCGAGAACGCCGACTTCGCCGAGCGCGTGGAGCAGTCTGGTTTCATCTTCATCGGCCCGCGTGCGGAAACCATTCGCCTGATGGGCGACAAGGTGGAAGCCATCCGCGCGATGAAGGCCGCCGGCGTGCCGTGCGTGCCCGGCTCGGGCGGCCCGCTGGGCGAAGACATCGTCACCAACACCAAGATCGCCCGTGAGATCGGCTACCCGGTCATCATCAAGGCCTCCGGTGGTGGTGGCGGCCGCGGCATGCGCGTCGTGCATGCCGAAGGCGCGTTGAAGGCCTCCATCGAAACCACCAAGTCCGAAGCCAAGGCAGCATTCGGCAATGGTGAGGTCTACATGGAGAAGTACCTGGAAAATCCGCGTCACGTGGAAATCCAGGTGCTGGCCGACGGCCAGGGCAACGCCATCCACCTGGGTGAACGCGACTGCTCGATGCAGCGCCGCCACCAGAAGGTGGTGGAAGAAGCGCCGGCACCGGGCATCACCTCCGAACTGCGCGAGCAGATCGGCAAGGTCTGCGTGGAAGCCTGCATCCGCATCGGCTACCGCGGCGCCGGCACCTTCGAATTCCTGTTCGAAGACGGCAAGTTCTACTTCATCGAAATGAACACCCGCGTGCAGGTGGAACATCCGGTGACCGAGATGGTGACCGGCATCGACCTGGTGGCCGAACAGCTGCGCATCGCCTCCGGCCAGAAGCTGAGCATCAAGCAGAGCGACGTGGTGCTGCACGGCCACGCGATCGAATGCCGCATCAACGCCGAGGACGCGGAAACCTTCATTCCCAGCCCCGGCCTGATCACCGGCTTCTATCCGCCGGGTGGCCCGGGTGTGCGCGTTGATACGCACATCTACGCCGGCTACAAGGTGCCGCCGAACTACGACTCGATGATCGGCAAGCTGATCGTGCACGGCCCGGACCGCGAAACCGCCATTGCCCGCATGCGGGTGGCGTTGAGCGAGATGGTCGTGGACGGCATCAAGACCAACGTCGCGTTGCAGCAGCGCATCATGCGCGATCAGGGCTTCCAGGCCGGTGGACAGAACATCCACTACCTGGAAAAGCGTCTGGCCGAGCGCAAGACGCGTTCGATCGCGCTGACCTGATCGGGGCAGCACCGGTAGTGCCGAGCCATGCTCGGCATGAAGGCCCAAAAGGCTTACCCCTCCCCAACCCTCCCCTTCGCTGCGCGAAAGGGAGGGAGCAGGAATGTAGGGCCGAGCCATGCTCGGCATGGGCATTGCCGGTCCGGCCGCTGCCGCGCATGGCTCGGCACTACAGACGCAAACACGCACAAAAAAAGGCGGGAATCCCCGGCTTTTTTGTGG
>NZ_JBXFWM010000107.1:0-5936 GCF_056856655.1 Stenotrophomonas sp. STEN033 | reverse complement strand
GCTGGTGGTTGTAAATGCCGCCTCGGTGGTGGTGCAGCGCTGCCCCCACCCGGGGTACCAGCCCTATTCCCCGGGCCGGCGCGGCGGCGCGGCGGCGCAGGCGCGCGCCGGATCCACGAGCGCGGCGCCGCCGTGATGCGCGGGTCCGCCTCCTTCCCCCGACCGCGGTCGCGCGCGCCTGCGCCGAACAGCCGCATGCCTATCAGAGAGGTGCACTGAATCATGGAGCCCCGTGCCCGCCACGTCGCCATCGGCGTCTTCGTCCTTTTCCTGGCCGCGCTCGGCTTCGGCGTCGCGCTGTGGCTTGGCGACGCCCGTTCCGACCGTGACTTCCACTACTACCGCGTCATGTTCGACGAGCCGGTGACCGGGCTCTCGATCGGCAGCCCGGTCCAGTACAGCGGCATCACCGTCGGTGAGGTCGCTGCTTTGTCACTGCTGCCCGAGGACCCGCGCCGGGCCATCGCCCGTGTGCGCATCGAGACCTCGATTCCGATTCGCCAGGACACCCGGGCCGAACTGGTGATCACCGGCATCACCGGCGCTGCGGTGATCGAGCTGAGCGACGGTGGTCCTGACGTGCCGCTGCTACCCAGGAAAGAGGGCGAGGAACCGCTGATCCTGGCGCCGCGCTCGGCTCTGGCTTCGCTGGTCTCCGGCGACGGCAACACCATGACCACGATCAACGGCATCTTGCTGCGCACGCATGAACTGTTCTCCGAAGAGAACGTGGCACTGGTGCATAAGACCTTGGTGAACCTCGAGGACACCACCGGCACGCTCGCCGGACAGCGCACCGAGCTGGCCGGGCTGGTCAAGAACCTGACCGAAGCGAGCCGGGAATCAACCGCGGCACTGCGCCAGGCCAATGCCGTGATCGACGATGCCCAAGCGATCCTCAACGAGGAGGGACGCCCCGCACTGGCCAGCACGCGTGAGGCCATGGCCTCGCTGGAGCGTAGTTCGGCGCGGATGGAAGCCCTATTGCAGCGCAATGCGGCCTCGCTGGATCAGGGCATGGCCGCTACCGGCCCGGCGATGAACGAACTGAGGCAGTCACTGGCCAGCCTCAACACCGTGCTGCGCCGTCTGGATCGCAACCCCGCCGGCTACCTGCTCGGCAGCGAGAACATCGAGGAAACCACCCCATGACCCATGCTTCCCGCAAGCTGCCCGCGACCTTCGCGGCGCTCCTGCTCGCCGCCACGCTGCCGGCCTGCAGCATCCTGCCCAAGCAGGCGCCAGCCGCCACCTACCAACTGCCGTTGCAGCACCCGGCACAGGCGCGCAGCGGCGTACATGGGCCGCGCGCCGATGGCCCCATACTGGTCATCCATTCCCCGGCGAGCAATCGGGTGCTCGATTCGGACCGGGTCATCATTGCCCAGCCCGATGGACGCCTTGCGGCCTGGCAGGGACTGCGCTGGGCCGATACCGCACCGGTCCTGCTGCGCGACCGCCTGGCCGAAGCCTTCATCCAGGATGGACGACTGACCGTGCACGTGGACAGTGCGGCGCCCGCCGCCGAACTGGACCTGCTCGGCGCGCTGCGGGCGTTTCAGGTCGAACAGCGCGGCACCGCGCCGGTGGTGGCGATCCGGCTCGACGCGCAACTGGCCGAGCGCGACCGTGCGGGCGCCGGCGTCAGCCGGCGCTTTGAGGTGGTGCATGCCGCCGCGAGCAAACGCGAGACCGACGTGATAGCTGCGTTCGGCGCCGCGTCGGATGCGTTGGCTGCCCAAGTCGTCGACTGGGTCCTGGAGCAGCCCACGGCATCCGCCACCGGTTCGGACGCGCGCGCGCGCCACGCCGACCTGCCATCCCCCGCTGCGGCCGAGTCGTCGCACTCGACTAGGTAAGCTGCCATGCCCAAGTCCGTCCACAGCTACTGGTCACCCGAGCCCATCGCCGTTACCCAATCGCCGAACTGCAGGAGCTCGGCTACGACTGCGCCTTGGTGTCGCCAGAGCAGGTCGCGGTGACGAGCGCCCAGACTTTCGGCGCGGCCCGGATCCTGCAGTGGATCGTTGATCCGGCCAAGTTCATCGTCTCACTGAAACAGCTGGCACTGCGCGCCGGTATCCGCATCCACGTGCGCAGCCAGGTCTCCGGCATCAACGAGGTTGGTGCGGGAGTGCGCGTCGATACCTTCGCCGGTAAGGTGACGGCCGCCAAGGCGATGCCGTGGGTCAGCGCCTTGCCGCCGTCACATTCACAAGCCTGCCAGGTTCCGCCTGCAGCCTTTCTGCTTGGGGTTCTATCATGACTGATCAGCGGCAAAGACATCGCCTAGTGATCGTTGGAGGGGGCGTGGCGGGGCTGGAGATTGCCAGCGCATTGGCCCGCCGATGGCGACGTCCGGGAACGCCCACAGTCACACTGGTCGATCGGGATTCGGCCCACGTCTGGAAGCCTATGCTGCACATGATCGCGGCAGGTACGCGCGATGTTTCGCAGCAGCAAACACCCTACTTGGCGCAGGCGCGCGATACCGGATTCGTCTACCAGCCTGGCGAGCTGTGCGGCCTGAATCGGGAACGGCGAGAACTGCAGATCGCCGCAGTCTACGCTGACGACGGGCGACTTCTGATTCCCGGCCGCATAGTTGGATATGACACTCTGATTATTGCCATCGGCAGTCAAGCGAACGACTTCAGGACGCGTGGTGCCGCAAACCACTGTTACCGGATCGACTCGCGCGAGCAGGCCGATGCATTCAACCGGGAGATTCGACTTCGTGTCCTGCAGTGCGTGGCGCAGGATGCCCAACTCTCAATCGGGATAGTTGGCGGCGGCGCCACAGGCGTGGAGTTGGCTGCCGAATTGGTGCAACTGGCCGAATCAGCGGCGGCGTATGGCGCCCACGACCTGATGTCGCGCATGTCAGTTGCTTTAATCGAGAGCGGACCGCGATTACTGGCCGCCTTTCCCAAAGACATCTCTGAAGCTACCCGAGCGCGTTTGGAGCAATTGGGTGTCCGTGTGTACACCGACACACGGGTCAGCGCAGTGGATGCCGATGCCTTCCTGTTTAGCGACGGCACTCGGCGGGAGGCATCCCTAAAGATCTGGGCGGCCGGGGTCAAGGCTGCGAACTTGCTGTCGAATCTAGCGGGGCTGGAAGCGAATGCTATCAACCAGTTACTGGTACGGCCCTCGCTGCAGACGACGCAGGACCCGCGGATCTACGCCGTGGGCGATTGCGCGAGCCTTACTTTGTCGGGCAACCAGCGCTCCTTGCCGCCGACAGCACAGGTTGCACATCAGCAGGCGCAATACCTCATCCGCCAACTTCCGCGCGTGATCGAGCGAGGCTTGACGCCCCCTGACTTCGTGCACCGCGACCTTGGATCCCTGGTGTCACTAGGCGAGTACGACGCATTTGCGTCGCTGGGCAAGTTCGGCCTGCTCAAGGGGACAACGCTACGCGGAAGGCTGGCGCAGGCCAGCCATGTGCTGCTCTATCGTAGCCACCAGGCACGCCTGCACGGGATCATTCGCGGTAGTCTCTTGTGGCTGGTTGATCAGCTCAACGCACGTTTACGTGGATCGATACGACTTGATTGAGCGATTGGAAGGAATTGGTGAGTTGGATATCCAGATAGTCGACACTGAGACCACTGCGTTCGTATGCATGAGCACGAGAGCACCGAGCGTCAGGACACCTTCCACATGCTCTGGTCATCCAGCAAGCATATGGCGCCGAAACTATGAGCACTCATAGACTTCATGACGACGGAGATTTTAAAGGACTAGTACCTGGAACTAGCCCAACGATGGCCCCTTTGGCCGACCGACTTCCCACGATGCCCCGATACCGTGCATCGTCGCTGCGAGTTGCTGCCCCCGCCGCTGTTCGATCACAGGCCGCCACGGCACCAGGCTGAACCCCATGCCATCATCGAGCATCGCATAGCGCCCGCTGGCAAGCATGACGGAGCGCCGGTAGATGCCTGCAACGCGCTGCCCGTCCGTGGCGGGCCGATGCGCCAGGCCGGTTTCGGCGGCAATGTCCTTGGCGGCCTGCGCCAGTTCCCGATTGCGCAGCGTGCCCAGCAGGTTGCGCGCCAGGATCACTCGCTGCCCGCGCCGCTCCGCCAGCCCCTGTTCTTCAAGGAAGTCGGCGCGCTGTTGCAGGGTGTTCTTGACCTCGCCACCAAAGCCCAAGTCGCCCAGCCCCTTGCCGCCGCCGATCAACTGCTGGTCGAGCCAGGTGGCTCCGATCACGCGCGCCTGCAGCTCGATGGACAGGTGCGATTTCAGCTCCACGGCGACGCCGCCCAGCCGTTGCGCGTCGTACTGGCGGCCACGCTCGGTCAGGTCGTCCGGCACCTTCCATAACCCCTCGGCCACGCGCTCCACGATGCCGGCCCGGCGCAGGGCTTCCAGCCGGCGGACGTGGGCCGCGACGACTTGCTGCGGGTCGCGGTCGGGCTTGGCCCGGCCCTGCTCGATCGCCAGGTGATGATCGGTGCGGTACAGGCCATCGCTCGCCAGCGCGGCGATGTTCTTGTCGGCCGCCCGTACCTCCGCGGAACCACGCACCTCCACCACCGATCCGGTTGGATAGTTCGCCAGCTCGTCGCCGGCGTTCAACGCGACGTAGTGGGCCTTGCCGTCCACCCCGTCGATGACCAGATAGCCGCGGTCGTGCAGCTCGTCGGCCAGCCCCTTGCCGGCCACGCGGCCGACGATGGTGCGGCCGTCGTCGCCCGGCTCGAACACCGCCAGTTCGCGCGGCTGGCCGCTCATGGCGCGCTGCATGGTGCGGATGATGTCGCCACGCTCGCCCAGGGCACGCAAGGTCTTCTCCGCGTCCGCATGGACGGCCCAGGTGCCGGGCTGCACCTCGTCGGCCAGGCCCAGGCGCTGCAAGCGTTGGAGTCGGCCGATCAGCAGCAGCCGCTGGCGTTGCAGCCGGGGTTCATTGAAGCGTTCGATCTGCACCCGGCCATCCACGCCGGCCTCACGCTGCAATGTGCGGTCGAGGCTCGTCCACCGCTCCTGTTTCACCTCGCGTCCCAAGGTCTGCTGGATCTCCAGTTCGGTGCGCTGCCCCAGCCATTCGGTCGCCAGTTCGGCGGCCCGATGGCGGAAGCCGTGGGCGATGTAGTCGCCGGCGATGATGAGGTCTTTGCCGGTGTCGTCGCGTCCGCGCACGATCAGGTGTGCGTGCGGGTTGTCGGTGTTCCAGTGATCCACCGCCACCCAATCCAGCCGCGTGCCAAGGTCGGCTTCCATCCGGTTCACCAGATGCCGGGTGTAGGTGCGCAGGTCGTCCAGCTCGGCGCCGTCCTCCGGGGAGACGATGAAGCGGAAATGGTGCCGGTCGTCGGCGGCCCGCTCCTTGAAGGCATCGAGGTCGGCTTCGTCGGTCTGCGGCCCGTAGGCCCGGCCCGGTTCGCCATCGCGGCCGGCGCCGTCGCGCTCAATGTAGCGCAGGTGCCTGGCGAGCGACTGCGGGCTGGCGTTGCGCTGGTTGACCAGCAGGGTCTTGATGGTCACGCGCCGCGACATGGGCGTCAGCTTCGCCCCGGCGAAGCGCGCCGCCGTGTGGCCGCGCCCAAGCCGTGAACCGGGGCGCTGACCGGCGCGTGCGCCGCTGCCGCCGGCTGCGGAGTGGCGCATCGAGGACTTGCCGCTGCTGGCCTTGCCTGCCTGCTTGAGCACCTTGGAAACGAAGCTCTGGCCCTGACCCTTGCCCCGGTTCTTCGGGGCGCTGGGGCGTACCCGGAAATCGTCGTCGCGGCGGTCGCTCATGGCCGCGCATCCTGCAAGCTCTGGCGTGTCCTGTCGTGCGAAGCACGCGGACATGCCTGCATTGGCGCGACCTTCGCGCCCCACGCGGCACGGCGGCGAAGCCGCTCCGTGCCGCGCCACCCCCATGTGCAGACAGGCTTTCGACGCGGCCTAGTGCCTGTCTCTTATACACATCT
>NZ_JBXFWM010000106.1:0-7195 GCF_056856655.1 Stenotrophomonas sp. STEN033 | reverse complement strand
TCCGTCTTCGGCAGCGTCAGATGTGTATAAGAGACAGGGGCACTACCGGGCATTGCTGGCAATGCCTCTGCCGAGCATGGCTCGGCACTACCCACGCTTGCTCCTGCAACACAGCGCCGCACCACGATGCGGCTATCATCGGCCCCTGCACTTCACCGAATGAATGCCGTGCGCTCACGCTACCTGCTACCGCTACTCCTCCTCGCTGCCGGCTCGGCCCATGCCCAGCCCGCCATCGACCTGCCCGCGCTGATAGAGTGCCGGCAGAGCGTCAGTGAGTTCGCGGCATTGGCCCCCATCGCCAATGATCCGCTGAAGGCCGTTGCCTTGGGCTGGCGGCCCTTGCCGCAAGGCAACCTGTTCATGGCCGAGTACATGCTGAACACCCCGATCACGGTGTTCGGCCACAGCGCCGACCATATCGCCATGGCCGGCGGCACCATCATCGCCATCCTCGACATGCCAGACCCGCACCCGCTGGCCAAACAGCTGGAGCTGGAAACCGGCTACGACGCCCCGGACAAGTTCATGGCCGGCCGCGAGCTGGTCAGCCGCGACGTCAACGACGCCAAGACCGGCGAGGCGTTGATCGAGTCGGTGATCCTGGGCGTGTCCACGGTCAAATCCCACCCCGGCAAAACCCTGGCGGGCTGCACCTACAGCCTGGACCTGCCTGCCGAGGAAGATACCCCGGCCGCCCCCGACACCCCCGTCGAAGCCCCGTCCGTGCCCCCCAGCGTGCAGACCCCTACCCCATCGCCTGCTTGAACAGGGCGCGGCAAACATCCTGCTAGACTTGTCGGCACCGCCCGGCCTGCCGGGTGCAGTCAAACCAAGAGATGTCTGAAGACGACAGTAGTACCTCGCCCGAGAACGGCGAGAAGAAACGCAGCTGGTTGGAGCGCCTGGGTTCGGCGTTCTCCAGCGAACCCCATACCCGCGACGAGCTGGTCGCCACCCTGCAGACGGCACAGCAGGACGGCCTGATCGCCGCAGACACCCTGCGGATGATGGAAGGCGCCATTTCGGTGGCCGAGCTGACCGTCGGCGACGTGATGATCCCGCGCTCGCACATGGTGTCCCTGCCCGTCGAATGCCCCTTCATCGAACTGATGAAGCAGGTGGTCGACTCCGGCCATTCGCGCTTCCCGGTACACGGTGAGAACAAGGACGACATCCTTGGCATCCTGCTGGCCAAGGACCTGCTGCGCGGCGTGGTAGCCGACAACAGCCATGCCAGCGTACGCGAACTGCTGCGCCCGGCGGTGCTGATCCCCGAGGCCAAGAAGCTCAACGTGCTGCTCAAGGAGTTCCGGCTCTCGCGCAACCACATGGCCATCGTGGTCGATGAGTACGGCGGTGTCGCCGGCCTGGTCACCATCGAGGACGTGCTGGAGCAGATTGTCGGCCAGATCGACGACGAGCACGACGAGACCGAAGACCACACCTCGCAGATCGCCATCCTCGCCGATGGTCGCTACGTGGTGGACGCGCTGACCACCATTGGTGACTTCAATGAGCGCTTTGGTGCCGACTTCTCCGACGACGACTACGACACCATCGGCGGCCTGGTCACCGAGGCCGTTGGCCATCTGCCGGAAATTGGCGATGAGCTGACCCTGGAGCGTTTCGTGTTCCGGGTGGCCAAGGCCGATGCACGCCGCGTGCAGGCCTTCCACGTCACCATCCTGCCGCCCGAAGACCAGGACGAAGCTTGATCACCCTGCGCCTGCCGCGTCTGCTGTCCGCGTTTGCGTCGTTGTTCCTGCTGTTGGCCGCCATGGCCAGCAGCGCACAACCTGTCGCCAACCAAACCAGCGAAACCAGCACCCAGCCGGCACCACGCATCGGCGTGGTGACCATGCTGCCGGGCGAAGTGTTCTTCGAGCGCTTCGGCCATGACGCCCTGGTGGTGCTGGACCCGGCAAGCGGGCAGGCAACGTCATACAACTTTGGCTTCTTCGACCCGTCCGAGCCGGATTTCATCGGTAACTTCGTGCGCGGCAAGATGATGTATTACCTGGTCGCCTTGCCGCTGGAACAGGACCTGGCGCAGTACGAGAGTGTTGGCCGCGGGGCAAACATCCAGTGGCTGGACCTGCCACCGGCGCAGGCACGAGCGCTGGCTGATGCGCTGGCCGAACGCGCCAAGCCCGAGAACGCGCGCTACCGCTACGACTACTTCACCGCCAACTGCGCCACCATGGTGCGCGACAGCCTGGACCAGGCCATGGGCGGGGCCCTGCAATCGCAGCTGGCCGGTCGCTCGCGTGGCAACAGCTATCGCAGCGAATCGGTGCGACTGGCCTCGCCTTCGCCGTGGATGTGGCTGGGCTTTGACCTTGGCCTGGGCCCAAACGCTGACCAGCCGCTGTCACGCTGGCAGGAAGCCTTCGTGCCCATGCGCCTGGCCGACAGCCTGCGCGAAGTACGCAACAGTGAAGGCCGGCCGCTGGTACAGGCCGAACAGGAACTGCTGCCGCAGCGTCTGCCGCCCGAGCCTAAGGAAAAGCAACGCTCCTGGTGGCCGTGGCTGCTGATCGGGCTGGCGGTTGCTGCTGCGCTGTACGCCGCACGCCGCAAGCCACGCCTGATCGGCGGATTCGCACTGCCGTTCTGGCTGTTCTGTGGTGTTGCCGGCGGCCTGCTGACCTTCCTGTGGGGCTTCAGCGAGCACCAGGCCGCCTGGGCCAACCGCAACCTGCTGCTGCTCAGTCCGCTGGCCCTGTTGTTGATCCCCGGCGCTTGGAGCCTGCTGCGCGGGCGCCAACCACGCGCCTGGTTCCGGGTCGTCCTGTGGCTGATGACCGGCATTGCGCTGCTGGCGCTGCCGCTGCATTGGCTATCGCTGCAGGCGCAGTTCAACATGCAGTGGATCGTGCTGCTGCTGCCCATCCACATCACGCTGGCGCTGATCCTGGGGCGCCGCAGCTTGGCGTTAACGGCCAGCTGAGGCACGATGCCGGGATGACTACCGGCATCACTCCAGCTCCCGTCCAGGCCAACCCGGCCTGCGTGATCAATTGCACCTGGTACGGTGCCGACGGCACCCAGCGCCCGCTCGACCTGGACAGCATCAGCGACGTACTCGCCGGTGATGCCAAGGGTTTCGTCTGGGTTGGCCTGTACGAACCCAGTGACGCGATCCTGGACAAGGTGCAGGAAGAGTTCGACCTGCATCCACTGGCGATCGAAGACACCCGCAAGGCGCACCAGCGCCCCAAGATCGAGACCTACGGCAATTCCCTGTTCGTGGTGGTGCACACCGCGCAGGTGGTGGATGAGCGCATCCGCTACGGCGAAACCCATGCCTTCCTGGGCCCGCGCTTCCTGGTGACGGTGCGCCATGGCGCTTCGCTGTCGTATGCGCCGGTGCGCGCGCGACTGGAGCAGGAGCCCGAGCTGCTGGCGATGGGCCCCTCGTTCTGCCTGTACTCGGTGCTGGATGCGGTGGTCGATCACTATCTGCCAATCACCGACAGCTTCCGCGACACCCTGGACCTGCTCGAGAAGGACATATTCGCCGACAGCTACAAGCGGCGCACAGTGATCCGCCTGTACGAACTCAAGCGCGAACTCAACAAGATGCGCCTGGCGGTTGCGCCGCTGCAGGATGCCCTGGCCCAGCTGCAGCGCAACCAGGCGCAACTGATCAACGAGGAAGTGCGGCTGTACCTGCGCGACGTGCAGGACCACGCCGCACGCGTCAACGACGCCATTGACACCTTGCGCGAGATGCTGGGCACCGCACTGAGCGTGAACCTGTCGCTGGTGACACTGGCGCAGGGCGAGACGGTCAAGCAGCTCGGTGCCTGGGCAGCGCTGCTGGCTGCACCAACCCTGGTCACCAGCTGGTACGGCATGAACTTCGCGCATATGCCGGAGTTGGCCGGGCGCTTCGCCTATCCGCTGCTGATGCTTGGCGTCGGCGTGATCTGCGTGGTGCTGTACCGCCTGTTCAAACGTTCCGGCTGGCTTTGATCAGCTACCCAGTCTTTCCAGAGAGCAACCATGCAGCACGACCACACCAACCCTGCACGCCGCAATTTCCTGCGCAATACGCTGATCGCCGGTGCCGCCGCGCTGCCCTTGTCGCAGATCGCGTCCGCAAAGACGGAAGCCACTTCCGACAACACGTTGCCCGAATCGATGCGCACCCTGAAATCGGTCGCTGCGCAGGTTGTACCAATTGGCAATGACGAGCGAATCGCGCGCGTGGCCAAGGCCCAGCGCCTGATGGCCGAGCACGGCATCGATGCGGTGTTCATTGGCGCTGGCAGCTCGCTGACCTATTTCACCGGCATGCACTGGTGGGACAGCGAACGCCTCACGGGCGTGATCATTCCGCGCAAGGGCGAGCCGGTCTACGTCACCCCGGAGTTCGAGCGCGTACGCACGCTGGAGCAGATCAAGCTGGGCAACGATGTACGTGGCTGGCAGGAAGACGAAGACCCCTACGCCCTGGTCGCCAAGGTGCTGCGTGACATGGGCCATGCCACTGGCACCTTGGGCATGGAAGAAGCCGTGCCCTACTTCCGCGCCAAAGGCATTGCCGATGCCCTGCCACAGGCCAAGGTGGTACCCGCATGGCCGGTGGTAGCCGGCTGCCGCCGGGTAAAAAGTGCGGCCGAGCTGGCCTTGATGAAGCTGGCCAATGAAGCCACGCTGGCGGTATATGAAGCAGTCTGGAAGGCCTTGAAGCCCGGCATGACCGAGCAGGACATCAGCGGCCTGCTGGCGATGGCCTATGCCCGCACCGGCTTGAGGGGCGATGCCAGCGTCAACGTCGGCAAGTACACCGCATCACCGCACGGCTCGGACAAACCGCAGCACCTGGTCGAAGGCACGCCGATCATCTTCGACGGCGGTTGCCGTGCCGGTGGCTATACCAGCGACATCACCCGCACCGTGGTGTTGGGCCAGCCCGATGACGAGATCCGCAAGGTATTCGACATCGTGTTGAAGGCGCAGACGGCGGCATTGAACACCGCACGCCCGGGCGTGGCGATGGGCGATGTGGATGCCGCTGCCCGCAAGGTGATCAGCGATTCCGGCTACGGCCCGGACTACCGCTATTTCAGCCACCGCCTCGGCCACGGCATCGGTCTGGACATGCACGAATGGGACTACCTGGTGCGCGGTAATACCCACCTGCTGGAACCCGGCATGACCTTCAGCGACGAACCCGGCATCTACATCCCGGACCGCTTCGGCGTACGCCTGGAAGACATCCTCTACGTCACCGAGGATGGCGCCGCACTGATGACCCCGCAGAGCAAGTCCATCGACCAACCGTTCGGTTGATGGGAACGGCTGCGCGTTTTGTGGGAGCGGCGCAAGCCGCGAAGCAACTGCAAAATCAGAAGCCGAAAAGCCTACCCCTCCCCAACCCTCCCCTTCGCTGCGCGAAAGGGAGGGAGCTGCATCCGTAGTGCCGAGCCATGCTCGGCAGGGGCTTTACCAGCAGCCCGTATCAGAGCGGCGCAAGCCGCGAAGCCGCTGCTGGTCAAAACCTTGCCCAGCCTGCACCTAGTTCGCTGCAGTTGCAGGATTTCGTGGGCCCTTATGGGATTACCAGCGTCGCGGCTTACGCCGCTCCTACAACTTCGCCGTCAGGCGACGTACACCGTTTTGATGTTCATGAACTCATGAATACCCGGTCCCGCCAACTCACGCCCGAACCCGGACCGTTTGGTCCCGCCAAACGGAAGCCGCGCGTCGCTCTTCACCACTGAATTGACGAAGGCCGCGCCGCACTGCAGCTGCACGGCAACATTCTCGCCACGCAGCACATCACGGGTCCAGACACTGCCACCCAGACCAAAACTGGTGTCATTGGCGACACGTACCGCCTCGGCTTCGTCCTTGACCCGGATGATCGCCGCCACCGGCCCGAACAACTCTTCTTCGTAGGCAGGCATGCCCGGCCCGACATTGTCGAGGATAGTTGCCTGATAGCCCGCATTGCTGCCAGCCACAGGTGCGCCACCCAGCAACACCTTCGCGCCCTTGTCGACGCTGGCGCACACCTGCTTGTGCAGCTCGGCGCGCAGGTCGGCGCGCGCCATCGGCGCGAGCGTGCTTTCCTCGTCCTGCGGATCGCCGTACACGCGCGCCTGCGCGCCCTCGATGTAGCGCTGCACGAAAGCATCAGCAATGGAGTCAAGCAGGATGAAGCGCTTGGCAGCAATGCAGGTCTGCCCGGCGTTGTCGAAGCGCGAGCGCACCGCTGCAGCCGCCGCCAGATCCAGATCGGCGTCATCCAGCACCACGAAGGCATCACTTCCGCCCAGCTCCATCACGCACTTCTTCAGCTGGTCGCCCGCGTTCGCTGCAATCGACCGCCCTGCACGCTCGCTGCCGGTCAGGGTGACCGCCTTGATACGACGATCACGCAGCACCTCGGCGGCCTGATCGTTGTCGATGTGCAGTACGTCGAATACGCCCACTGGAATACCCGCGGCGGTGACAACCTCGCGCAGCAGATCGGCACAGCCGGGCACATTGCTGGCGTGCTTGAGCAGGGCGACATTGCCAGCCATCAAGCCCGGCGCGAGGAAGCGGATCACCTGCCAGATCGGGAAATTCCACGGCATCACCGCCATCACGCAGCCGATGGGCTGGTAGATCACGTAGCTGCGCTGGGCCTCGGTCGGGATCGGCTGCGGCTTGAGGTAATCGGCCGCGTGGTCGGCGTAATACTCGCAGGCCGCCGCGCTCTTCTCGATCTCAGCCAGGGCTTCGCGGCGCAGCTTGCCCATCTCGGAAGTCATCACGCGCTGGATTTCGTCGCGGCGCTCGCGCAGGCCGGCGGCGACCTTGCGCAGATGGTCGCCACGCTGCTCCAGTGACAAACCCGACCATTGTGGGAACGCCGATTCAGCTGCGGCCAGACGCTGCTCAATGCCAGCGGCAGTCAGCAGCTCAACCGTGCGCACGACCTCGCCATTGAAGGGATTGATAGTCTGATACGACGCCATGGACTCACCTGCATTCAACGAATGCAGGAATGGTAGCGCCGCGAATGTTGCGCGCAGGTAAATCCCAAGCCGGCCCTGTAGTGCCGAGCCATGCTCGGCAGGGGCTTTTAGCAGCCATCCATCAGCCGGCCGCATCATTGTGGGAGCGGCGTCAGCCGCGAAGCTGGCAGCGTTGAAATCACCAGCATGGCTGCGATCTGACCGCTCAACGGCTT
>NZ_JBXFWM010000105.1:0-7762 GCF_056856655.1 Stenotrophomonas sp. STEN033 | reverse complement strand
CCACGCATGAACCCCCGATCTGTGCCCGATCTGTGCCCAAAGCGGCGCTTGCGCGGCCGCTTCCTACCCGCCAGACTCGCCAAAAAGGGCGGTTGAACTTCCTATACCCAGTGTGTCGGATGTGCTGAGCATGTCGGTTCCTGTTTGGTTTGTTGACTGATGATGGCAGGCCCGCATGATGCGGGCCCGCCAGGTCGCGCATCAGGATGTGGGCGGGTCGAGTTTCAGGATCAGGCGGTTGGTGTAGTCGATGATCACGGTCTTGCCGACTTTCAGATGCTTGGCGATCTTCGGGTTCTCGATATCGACGGTCAGCGTGCGGCCGTTCGGGCCTTCCAGAGTCACGGTGCCGGCGTCCTTGTCGACCGCGACGATGGTGGCAACGAGATGGATGGTGGCGCCGATGGAAGCGGCCGGATCGTTGATGTTGTTGTTGGTGCCCCCGGAGACTTCCATCACGAACGGTTCGGCTTCCTCCGCCTTGGTCGGCTTGCGCAGTTCCGCCTTGATGTCCACCCCGTAGGTTGCGGTCACCTGCTGGCCGATTTTGACGTTGGCCAGATAGACATTGGACGGGTCAATGGTGACGGTCTGCGTTTTGCCTTCCGGGCCTTGCAAGGTCACACGCTTGTTGGCCTGGTCGATTGCGACGATGGTGGCGCTTTCGGTCACCGTGGTGAATTTTTCCACGGTTTTGACTTTGGCAGAAACGGTATGCATGGAACCGGCAAGCACCGCGGTGGCGGCAAGGATCTTCAGCGTCTTGAATTTCATTTCAGGTCTCCGGAGCGTAACTTTGAAGCACGGTTGAAGGGAAACGGCGGGGCTGTGCATTGGCGTCACTGGCTGGGCCGAAACGAAAAGCCGGGCACGCGCCAGCGCATGCCCAGTTTAATGGCAATTCATATTCCCGGATGGGCTAAAAAACCGAATTTACGGATATTTAACCAACTGTGCCGGCAGTCAGTCCGTAACTGTCAAACATCATTCGGCTACCGTAATCTCCTCGACCTTCATCCAGCTTGCGTCCGGATCGAAGCTGTCGATAGTGGCTACAGCGGTTGCCGTATCCGGTCCGAGGTCTTTTTCGTAGACCACGCCGTCTTGATTGACGATGAAGGTCCCGAATACCGCTTGCCGCTCATACACACCTCCGTGATTGCCGTAATGCACGGCTTGGAGATGTCAACTGAACCCCGGGGCGATTCACTTCGTTATCAAGAATGTTGTCCCGATCCAACGAACTAAGGTGTCCGGACTCCGTTCGCCCCTCACCCGCCCGTTGGGCACCCTCTCCCCGTTGTACGGGGAGAGGGTGCGAGGCGTCAGGCATCAGGCCCGCAGCGCCGCGATCGATGCGTCCTGCGCCTGCTGATACAGGGCGAACGGGTCGTGGATCTTCGCGCCGAGGGCGGCCTCGAATGCGTCTTGGTTGGCATGCGCGTCATACGCGCGCTGTTCGCCCCCGCCCAGGTTGGACTGGAAGATGCCCGCCGCGCTGACCGGCAGGAAGTCCTCGTAGACGATGGGGTCCACGACGGCGTAGCCGGCGTCGACCATCGCGTCGGGCGTCATCGCCGCACGCTCGGCGGCCGGCAATGCGGTGCCGGTGTCGGTCAGCCGGTAGCGGAAGTAGCCCAGGCCTTCGCGGCGCAGCGTGGTCTCGTCATCCGGGAATTCCGCGAACGCCGCCGCCAGCCGCTGCGGATAGTCGGCCGACGTGTTGCCGGCGCCGCCGGCCTGGCGCACCTGCGCGAGCAGGCGGTCGTAGAGCTCGCGCCCGGCCGGCGTCAGCGCCAGGCCGCGCTGCTCGATCTCGCCGAAGCGCGCGCTGTGGCTGCCGGGTACCAGCGTGCCGGTCGCGTCGGGGAAGGCGACTTCCTCTTCCAGCGCCTTGAAGCTGGTCTGGCGCAGGAGGATGGGCACGGCGCGGCGCGGCGGGCCCTCGATCAGCGCCTTGGCCTGGAGGCCGCGTTCGAGCATCGCGGCCTGCGCGGCGTCGATGTCCAGCGTGCGCGGGGTGAGGTGATTGATGTGCGGGCCGCGGAAGCTGACCACGTCGGCCACCAGCCGGTGCAGGCCGTGCAGCGCGCGGTAGGTTTCCAGCGTGACGGTCGCATCGCCGTGCCAGCGGAAGGTTTCCAGCACTTCGGCGACGAAGCGCTGCGCGTCGGCCTCACCCAGCCCGCCGTCGCGTTCGGCCTGTGCGAGCAGCGCGCGCGCGTCGGCGGTGAAGATGTCGCGCTTGGCCAGGATCGCCTCGGCCTTGGCACGCAGCGTGGCATCGGAGATCAGTTCAAGTCGCAGCAGCGAGGTGAAGATGCGGAACGGATTGGCGGCCAGCGCCTCTTCGGTCAGCGGCCGGAACGCAGTCGCATGCACCGGCACGCCGGCCACGGTGAGGTCGTAGTAGCCGACCGGATGCATGCCCATCACCGCGAACACGCGGCCCAGCATCGCCAGTTCCGCCGGCGTGCCCACGCGGATCGCGCCATGGCGCTCCAGGTCCAGGCGCTCGGTCTCGCCGTTACGCTGCAGGCGCTCGGCCAGGGCGGCGTCGCGCTGCAGCGTGGCGTTGTTGATGTCGCCGACCAGCGTGATCAGGTCGCCGTACAGCGGCACCTCGGCGCGGTACATGTCGGACATGGCCTGGGCGAACAGGCCGCGGATGCGGTCGGGCGAAACGAAGGCGGTCATGGGGCTCGGCGGGCGGGCGGCGTGGGGGCCGCGGGGGGCGCGCATTGTCGCCGGCCGAGCCCGCCCGGGCCACTCTCAGTGCCCCGGGCGGGCCTTTTTCGCGCTTCCCGGGATGTATCCAGGCGGCCCGAACAACGTCATGGCGACCTGCCTGACGCCGCGCGCGCGGCGTAAGTCTCGGGCCAGTTTCACCCAGGCGTGGAAGGCGATGGTCACCGGGTTGTAGCTGTCGACCGGATCCACCAGGCCGTAGCGGATCGGCACGTCCGGGCGTTCGTCGCGACAGGTGCCGAACAGGCGGTCGAACACGATCAGCACGCCGCCGTAGTTGCAGTCCAGATACTCGGGATTGCTGGCGTGGTGCACGCGGTGGTGCGACGGCGTGTTGAACACGAACTCGACGGGGCGCGGCAGACGCGGCACCAGTTCCGTGTGCAGCCAGTACTGGTACAGCAGGTTCAGCGCCAGCGCGCCGACCACGTACGGCACCGGGAAGCCCAGCCACACCAGCGGACCGAAGAACACCGCCGCACCCGTGAGCTTGCCGGTCCAGCCCAGCCGGTACGCGGTGGACAGGTTGTACTGCGTGGCCGAGTGGTGGACCGAATGGTTCAGCCAGAACCAGCGCACGCGGTGATCGGCACGGTGCATCCAGTAGTAGCAGAACTCCTGGCCGACGAAGAGCGCCAGCCAATGCCAGGGGCGGTCCATCGCGATCGTGGTCAGGCGGAACTCCCAGATCGCGAACAGCAGCACGGCGACCACGCCACCCTGGATCAGCACGCCCAGCAGCGCACGGCCGGCGGCATCGCCGAAGGACGCCCAATAGCCCTTCCAGTCGTAGCGGACGCCGCGTCGCATCAGCCACGCGGCTTCCACGGCGGCGACGGCGACCAGCACCAGCAGGGGCAGGCCGGCGAACAGGCGGGAGTCGTCCATCCTGCCGCCTCAGCGCGTGCGACGCGCGGCCATCTTCTGGCCGGCCGCACGCATTTCATCGGGCGAGAGCTTGCCGTCGCCGTCGGCATCCAGGGTGTCGAAACGCTTGGCGATGCGCGGCAGTTTCGCGTCGGCCTCGGCCTTGTCGATCAGGCCATCGCCATTGGTGTCGGCGGCTTTCAGGCGCTCGTGCAGGGTGGCCTTCTGTTCGTCGGTTAGGGTGCGCTGCTGGGCATGGGCGGGCGCCACCAGCGCGCATACGGACAGGGCGGTGGCGAGGGGAAGCAGGATGGATCGGGACATCGGGAATCTCCGGGTGAGGGAAGGAACAGGTGCAGGCGCGGCGGGTCGGGAATGCGTCCTTGCGGCAGGGGAGGTGCCAGGCCGCCGCGCCTGCGGGAAAGGGTGCAGCCGGTCGGTCAGTGGCCGCGCGGACAGGCGATGGCGTCACCGGCGGCATTGGTGCAGGTGCGCGTATGCACCAGCGTGCCGTCCGAGACGGTTGTACTGCCGGTGTAGCTATTGCCGTTCGCGCCGGTGGCGGTGGTGCTGCGTGCGCCGGTCACGTTGCCGTCCGCGTCGCGGCTGATGCCACCGCTGGTGCTGGCTGTCCCGCCGTTCGGTCCGTTGGCGTACGCGCTGCCCCGGCGGCCGGCACTGCCGTCGGCGTTGCGGTAGGCGCTGCGGTCGTAACCGGCATTGCCGCCGTTGGCACTGCTGAGGCTGCCGCTGCGCGCGGCGCTCGCATTGCCCTGGCCATCGGCCTGCCAGCCCCGTTGGCGCTGGCTGTCGAAGCGGGCATTGCTGCGCTCGACGGCGACGCTGCCGCCCTGGGCGGTGCGCTGCACGGCGCGGCTGCGTTCGCGGGCTTCGGCCTGGTCGGCGATCAGGGTGGTGGCGCACACGGCGAAAGCGGTGGCGATCAGCAACGGGGTCTTGCTCATGGCGGAATCCTCATCGGGGTGGGGGGTGGCCGCACGGGGAAGCGGCGGCAGGGCCAAGGTAGGGCGGGCAACGGCGGCAGGTGTGTCGCGGTTGACAGCAGATGTGTCTGCCGCCCGCGCCGGAAACATCTGCTTACAAACCGGCCGGAAACGGGGTTTGCCGGGTGTCGCGGCGGCGGGCGATAGTGGCCGCATGGACGAGACCCTGCCCCGCGTGCTGCTGGTGGACGACGACGTGCGGTTGCGCGAGCTGCTGCAGCGATACCTGCAATCGCAGGGCTTCGAGGTGCGCGGCGTGGGCGATGCCGCGCAGATGCGGCAGTCGCTGGATCGCGGCCACTTCGACCTGATCGTGCTGGACCTGATGCTGCCCGGCGAGAACGGCTTGGAGATATGCCGCCGCCTGCGCGGCCAGGGCGACGCCACGCCCATCGTGATGCTGACGGCGAAGGGCGACGAGATCGACCGCATCGTCGGGCTGGAAATCGGCGCCGACGACTACGTGCCCAAGCCGGTGAATCCGCGCGAGCTGCTGGCGCGCATCCGTTCGGTGCTGCGGCGCACGCGCCCCGCGCCCGGTGCGCCGCAACCCGACGGCGGTGAGGTGGTGTTCGGGCCTTTCACGCTGGACCTGGGTCGGCGCGAGCTCACCCGCGACGGCGCGCTGCTGCGGCTGACCAGCGGCGAATTCGCGGTGCTGTCGGTGCTGCTGCGGCATCCACGCCAGCCGCTCAGCCGCGACCGTCTGATGAGCCTGGCGCGCGGCCGCGAGCACGAGGCTTTCGAACGCAGCATGGACGTCACCATCGCGCGCCTGCGCCGCCTGCTGGAAGACGATCCGCGCCAGCCGCGCCTGATCCAGACGGTCTGGGGCGTGGGCTACGTGTTCGTCCCGCCGGAGGCCGCGCCATGAGGGCGCCGTTGCCGCGCAGCGTGTTCGGCCAGCTGGCGCTGGTCATCGCCCTGGTGTTGGTGGGCGCGGGCGTGCTGGCGGTCCTGCTCGGGCGCGAACTCGCCACGCGGCCGGCGGCCGAACAGCTGCTGCGCGCGATGCAGGGCTTCGCCGAAGTGGTCGAAGCGCTCGATCAGCACCAGCCGCACGCACGCACGGTCGCGCAGCTGCGGGATGCCGGGCTGGAAGTGCGCAGCACGCCGCCCGCCGACGCCCGTCCGCGTTTCGCGCCCTTGCTGCGCGAACTGCGCGAACGGGCCGCCGGCACGCTGGGCGCCGGGCGCGAACTGCGGATGGAGGCAGGCCGCGGGCTGCGGGTGATCTGGCTGAAACCGGCCACGCGCGAACCGCTGTGGGTGTCGTTCGCCTACGACCGCCCGGGGACCGGCATGCGCCGCTTCTCGGTGTTCATGCTGATCGGGTGCGTGGCGCTGGTGTGGTTGGCCGCCGCGTACTTCGCGCGCCGGCTGGTGCAGCCGTTGCGCCAGCTCGCGGCGGCGGCACCGGCCATCGTGCGCGGCGACGCCCCGCCGGTCGTCCCGGCGCGCGCGCCGCGCGAAGTCGCCGGCCTGGCACAGGCGCTGGGCGAAGCCAGCCGCGACGTGCGCGCGGCGACGGAAGAGCGTGCGCTGCTGCTCGCCGGCATCTCGCACGACCTGCGCACGCCGCTCACCCGCCTGCAGTTCGCGCTGGAGATGGTGCCCGACACCGATCCCGACCTGACCCGCAGCATGCAGCGCGACATCATGGAAATGGACGCGATCCTGGGCCAGTTCATCGCCTTCGCCCGCGATGGCCGCGACGAAGGCAGCGAAACGGTCGACCTGGCCGCGATCTGCCGCCATGCGGTCGCCGCTGCCTCGAAAGGCTGGCGTGTGGAACTGCCGGAGCACGCGCTGCTGCCGGGCAAGCCGATGGCGCTGCTGCGCGCGGTCGAGAACCTGCTGGTCAACGCCGAGCGGCATGGCACGTTGCCGCTGTCGTTGCGGCTGTGGGCCGAAGGTCCGGCGTGGGTGGTCGAGGTGGCCGATGGCGGTCCGGGCCTGTCCGCCGAAGCCGCCGAGCGCGCACGCCAGCCGTTCGTCCACGACCAGGCAGGCGGCGGCAGCGGCCTGGGCCTGCCGATCGTCGACCGCGTGGCCCGCCAGCACGGCGGCGAACTGCGCCTGCTGCCGAATACGCCCCAGGGCCTGCGCGCGCAACTGTGGCTGCGGGCCGGTTGATCTCCCCCAACAAGGTGATGCGATGAAGACGATGCTGTTCCGCACGGGCCTGCTGGCCTGCGTCCTGACCGCTGCGCTGCCGCTGGCCGCGCAGACCTTCCGCGAACGCCTGCAGCAGGCGCGCGACGCCTCGCGCCAGCCGGCTGCAAGCCCACCGGCGTTGCCCGCCGGCGCCCGTGCGCTGCGCGATGTCGCCTACGGCGACGATCCGCGCCAGCGCTACGACGTCTACCTGCCGGCGCAGCCGCAGCACGCGCCGGTGATCCTGTTCGTGCACGGCGGCGGCTGGGCCAACGGCAACAAGGACAATCCGGGCGTGGTCGAGAACAAGGCCGCGTACTGGCTGCCGAAGGGGTACGTGCTGGTCTCGATCAACTACCGCATGCGACCGGACACCGCGCCCATCGACCAGGCCCGCGACGTGGCGCGCGCCCTGGCCGACGTGCAGAAGCGCGCACCATCGTGGAACGCCGATCCCGCGAACGTGCTGCTGATGGGCCACTCCGCGGGCGCGCACCTCGCCGCCTTGGTCGGCGCTTCGTCCACGCTGTGGCGCGAGGCGGGCGCCGCACGGCCGCGAGGCGTGGTCTCGCTGGACAGCGGCGCGCTCGACGTGCCGCAGACGATGAAGAAGCCCCCGCTGCCGCGCATCTACGACGCAGCGTTCGGCAGGAATCCGGCCGACTGGATCGCCGCCTCGCCCTACCACCAGCTCGCCCGCGACGCGGTGCCGATGCTGTTCGTCTGCTCCGAGCGCCGCCAGGATGCCTGCCCACAGGGTCGCGCGATGGTGGAGAAGGCGAAGACGCTGGGGGTCGAGATGGAGGTGCTGCCGGAAGACCTCTCACATGGCGAGGTGAATCACCTGCGCGGCGATGTCCGATACGAAAACCGGAAAAGGCCGATATGAACCGGCCGGGGCGGGCGCAAGCCTGAGCAGCCATTCCCTGCACCGGAGTGTTTCGTGCCGCGCCTCGCCGCGACCGTGTCGCAGCTGCAGGATGCCG
>NZ_JBXFWM010000104.1:0-7825 GCF_056856655.1 Stenotrophomonas sp. STEN033 | reverse complement strand
CCTGTAGAGCCGAGCCCTTCTCGGCTGGGCGTTACCGGTAGAGCCTCTGCCGAGCATGGCACGGCCCTACAGGGAATTCTGGCAAAGCCTCTGCCGAGCATGGCTCGGCACTACGGGGAATTCTGGGGAAGCCGCTGCCGAGCATGGCTCGGCACTACAGTTGCTCAGCTTGCTGCCTTTTCTGCGGCCTTGGCGTGGCGCTCTTCGAGCACGGCGGTGGCGTCGTCCAGCGACAGGCCGCGTGCGCGCAGCAGCACGATCAGGTGGAACAGCAGGTCGGCCGATTCACCCAGCAGCTCGTCGTCACGCTGCACCACGCCGGCCAGCGCGGTTTCCACGCCCTCCTCGCCCACCTTCTGCGCAATATGCCGCGCGCCCTTCTCGAACAGCTTGGTCGTATAGCTGTTGAGCGGGCGGTCGTGCTCGCGCTGTTTGACCAACGCATCCAGCGCGCCCAGGAAGTTGCACGGGGCAGCACTGAAGCAGCTGGTGCTGCCGGTATGGCAGGTGGGGCCATGCGGGCGCACGGTCACCAGCAAGGTGTCGTTGTCGCAGTCGCTGCGGATGTCGACCAGGTCCAGGTGGTTGCCGGAGGTCTCGCCCTTCATCCACAGGCGCTTCTTGCTGCGGCTGAAGAAGGTGACCTTGCCGCTGCTGCGCGTGGTTTCCAGCGCCTGCCGGTCCATATAGCCCAGCATCAGCACGCGCAGCGTGGCTTCGTCCTGGATGATGACCGGGATCAGGCCGTTGACCTTTTCCCAGTCCAGTGTGGCCGGATCAACCGGCTTGAATTCAGTAGACATCCCTAACCTCGATCTGTTGTTCGCGCAGGAACTGCTTCAGTTCCGGAATGGCAATGGCGCCCGAGTGGAACACACTGGCGGCCAAAGCCCCGTCAACGTCAGCCTGTTCAAACACGTCGGCGAAATGCTGCGGCGTCCCCGCGCCGCCAGAGGCGATCAGCGGAACCGTGCACAACGCCCGGGCCTGGCGTAACTGGGCAATATCGTACCCCTTGCGCACGCCATCGCTGTCCATGCAGTTCAGCACGATTTCACCTGCGCCGCGCTGCTGCACCTCGCGCAGCCAATCCAGCGTCAGCCGGGCCTCAACGCGGGTCTTGGCCGGATCGCCAGTGTAGGACCGCACCCGCCACTGGCCATCGGGCTCACGGATCGAATCCACGCCCACCACCACGCATTGCTGGCCGAAGGCATCAGCCAGCTCTTCAATCAGCTGCGGGCGCTCCAGTGCCGGCGTATTGATGGAAATCTTGTCGGCACCGGCATTGAGCACGGCACGCGCGGTTTCCACATCGCGGATGCCGCCCGCCACGCAGAACGGAATATCGATCAGCCGCGCCACGCGCTCGATCCAGGCGCGGTCCACCGAGCGTCCTTCCGGGCTGGCGGAGATGTCATAGAACACCAGCTCGTCGGCGCCCTGGTCGCGGTAGCGCAGCGCCAGCTCGGTGATATCGCCCATATCGATGTGGTCACGGAACTTGACGCCCTTGACCACCCGGCCTTCGCGCACGTCCAGGCAGGGAATGATGCGGCGGCTCAGCATGACAAGGCCTCGTCCAGTTGCAGGCGCCCTTCCAGCAGCGCCTTGCCCAGCACCGCGCCGCCACAGCCGGCAGCCTTGGCCGCGCGGATGTCGTCGGCATCACGCACGCCGCCCGAGGCCTGCACGGCAACGCCTGGCAGCAGCTTGGCCAGGTGCGCATACAGTTCGATATTGGGGCCCGAGAGCATGCCGTCGCGGGAAATATCGGTGCACAGCAGATGCTTCATGCCGGCCTGCGCATAGCGGCTGGCCAGTTCGTCCAGGGTCACGTCGGCGGTTTCGGTCCAGCCGTGCACCGGCAGGCGCCACACGCCGTCCTCGCCCTGACGCGTATCCAGCGCGATGGTCAGCTGCTCGGGGCCAAACTCGGCCAGCCATTCCAGTACCTGCTCGGGCTGGCGCACCGCCAGCGACCCAATCACCACCCGGCTGGCGCCGGCCTCCAGGATGCGGGCGACATCCTCGCGGCCACGCACACCGCCGCCGGTCTGCACTTTCAGGGAAGTGGTGGCGGCAATCTGCTGCAGCAATGGCGCCAGCGTGTAACCACCGGCCTTGGCCGCATCCAGATCGACCAGGTGCATCCAACGGGCACCGGTGGTGGCAAATACCTGCGCGCGCGGCAAGGCATCGTCGCCGTAGGTGGTCTGCTTGGCGTAGTCGCCCTGCAGCAGGCGCACGACGCGGCCATCACGGATATCCAGCGCGGGGTAGACAGTGAAACTCATGCGGCAATCTCAAGAAAGTTCTGCAGGATGCGTGCGCCCGGCCCAGCCGAACGCTCGGGATGGAACTGCGCGCCACACAAGCGGCCACGCTGTACCACCGCGGTGAACAGCCCGCCGTGATGGCAGGCGGCCACCGTGTCCGAGGTCACCGGTGCGGCGTAGCTGTGCACGAAATAGGCACTGGAACCCAGCGGCACGCCCTCAAGCAAGGGCGACTCGCGCAGCGCCAACAGCTTGTTCCAGCCCATATGCGGCACGCGCACGCCGACGCCGGGATGCAGGCGGCGGACAATACCGGGCAGCAAGCCCAGGCATTCCACATCGCCCTCTTCCGAGCGTTCGAACAGCAACTGCATGCCCAGGCAGATCCCCATCAAGGGCACCTGCAGTTCACGCAGCGGCTGCACCAGGCCCTGCGCGTGCAGGCGCTTCATGCCTTCGGCAGCAGCGCCGACGCCGGGCAGGATCACCCGCTCCAGCCCGGCCAGGTCGGCCGGCGCGCGCACCATCTGCACGTCCACCTGCAAGCGCTCCAGCGCATAGCGCACCGAGCCCAGGTTGGCGCCGCCGGCATCAACCAGCCCTACCCTGCTCACAAGGCCCCCTTGGTCGAAGGCAGCTCGGTGCCTTCCTTGCGGATGGCCTGGCGCAGGGCGCGCGCAAGTGCCTTGAAGCAGGCTTCCACCTTGTGATGGTCGTTGTCGCCTTCCACCTTGAGGTTGAGGTTCAACCCGCTGGCATCGCACAGCGAGCGGAAGAAATGCGACACCAGCTCGGTCGGCATGTCGCCCACCCGCTCGCGCTTGAACTGGCCGTCAAAGACAAAATACGGGCGGCCGCTGAAATCCAGCGCGGCGCTGGCCAGGGTTTCATCCATCGGCAAGGTAAAGCCATAACGGCCGATGCCGCGCTTGTCACCCAGCGCTTCACGCAGCGCCTGGCCCAGCGCAAGGCCAGTGTCCTCGATGGTGTGGTGCTCATCGATGTGCAGGTCGCCCTTGGCTTCCACTTCCAGCGCAAAACCGCCGTGACGGCCGATCTGGTCCAGCATGTGGTCGAAGAACGGCAGGCCGGTGTTGATCTTCGAGCTGGCCACCTTGTCCAGGTCGACGAACACGCGGATCTGGGTTTCCTTGGTGTCGCGCTGCACGGTGGCGCGGCGCGGTGCGTCGGCCAGCTCGTGGGCGATGGCATCCCAATCCCACTCACCGCCGAATTGTTCGGTGCGCAGCTGGAAACCGCGGATCTTCATGTTGTCGGCAAACTGGATATCGGTGGGGCGGTCACCGACCATGCCTGAGCGCGCCCAGTCGATGTCGCGGTCCTGCAGGTAGCCCACCATCATGCCGATGCCCGGCTTGCGGTTGGGGCTGTTGTCCTGCGGCCAGCTGGGGTCGATCAGCACGTCGCGGAACGTGATGCCTTGGCTGGCGAAGATCTGCAGCATCAAGTCATTGGGGCCGTCGAAACTGGCCTGCGGATAGCCTTCCGTGCCCAGGCCGTCCTGGTTGGAGACGATGACGAACTGGTAACCCGCATCGCGCAGCTTGAGCATGGCCGGGATCACGTTCTTGACGAAGCGGATCTTCTCGTAGGCATCGATCTGGAAATCGGCCGGCTCCTCGATCAGGGTGCCATCGCGATCGACGAACAGAATGGGGGTCATGCGGCAAGCTCCAGCGTGGCAAGTGCGTCCAGGACGCGGTCGTTCTGTTCAGGGGTGCCCAGGGTGATGCGCAGGGCGTCGTGCAATTGCGGTGCGGCGCGCTGGTCGCGCACCACCACACCGGCCTTCAGCAAGACCTGGAAGGCTGCCTCGGCGTCGTTGAAACGGACCAGCAGGAAGTTCGCATCCGAGCCGTAAACCTGGCGTACACAGCGCTGCAGCGACAAGGCGATGCGCAGACGGTTACGTTCGCTGCGCACCATCGCGATGCGGGCGCGGGTCTGCGCCAGCGCGGCATCCTCCAGGCCGGCAAGGGCAAGGGCCGAACAGGGCGTGGGAATCGGATACGGCGCCTGGCAGCGGCGCAGTACCGCGATCAAGGCGGCATCGGCAATCACGCAACCTATGCGCGCAGCGGCCAGCGCATGTGCCTTGGACAGCGTCCGCAGCACCGCGATGTTGTCAAAGCGTTCCATCAGGCTGGTAGCGGACGGCTCATCGGCAAACTCGGCATAGGCCTCATCCACCACCACCAGCGCCTGCCCGCGCAGCGCTTCGGCCACGGCCTGCACCTGCTGCAGCGGAATGCTCAGGCCGCCCGGATTGGACGGCGAGCACAGGAAAACCAGCTTGGCCTTGCCCTGTTTTGCGGTGGCGATGATGGCGTCGATATCGGCCACCAGCCCGGTCTCGGTATCCAGCAAGGGCACTTCCAGCGCCGGCGCATTCTGCAAGCGGGCACTGACCGCATACATGCCAAATACCGGCGGCGTGTACAGCACCGCGTCGCGGCCCGGCACGCACAGGGCGCGCACCAGTAGGTCGATGGCTTCATCGCTGCCGCGGCCGATCAACAGCTGCTCTGGCTGGCAGCCGTACAGGCCGGCCAGGCGCTCACGCAACGCCTGCGGCTGCGGATCCGGGTAACGCCGGCAACTGGCGGCCGGGTCGCCGGGGTTAGCCCAGGCCGATTCATTGGCATTGAGCCAGATCTCGCCCTGCAGCTTGGCACTGCGTGCCGACGAGTAGCCACCGAAGTCACGCAGGTCATCGCGGACCAGGTCCAGCACGGTGCTCACGGCGCAACCCCCAGTCGCAGCGCGACGGCATTGGCGTGGGCGCCCAGGCCTTCGGCGCGGGCAAGGGTCAAGGCACAGGGGCCGATACCGGCAATGCCCTCGCGACTGGCGGCCTGCACGCTGATCTGGTTCTGGTAGCTGGCCACGCTGACGCCGCTATAGGCGCGCGCGGCACCGGCGGTGGGCAGCACGTGGTTGGTGCCGGAGCAGTAATCGCCCAGCGCTTCGGGCGTGTAGTCGCCGAGGAAGACCGAACCTGCCGCTTCCACCTTGTCCAACCACTGGCGTGGCTCACGCAGCGCCAGGATCAGGTGCTCGGGCGCATAACGGTTGGAAATCTCCAAGGCTTGGGCAATCGACGCGACCTTGACCAGCAAGGAGCTGCCCAGCGCCTGCCGTGCGATGGCCTCGCGGGCGAGCTGGGCGACCTGCGCCTCCACTTCTTCCTGCACGGCGGCAATCATCGCCGCGTCGTCGCAGAGCAGCAGCACCTGCGAATCCGGGCCGTGCTCGGCCTGCGACAGCAGGTCGGCGGCGACAAAAGCCGGATTGGCACCGGCATCGGCAATCACCAGCACTTCCGAGGGGCCCGCCGGCATGTCGATGGCGGCGGCGCCGGCCTGTGCAACCTGCTGCTTGGCTTCGGTCACAAAGCTGTTGCCCGGCCCGAACAGCTTGTCACAGGAAGGAACGGTCTCGGTGCCGTAGGCCATGGCGGCAATCGCCTGCGCACCGCCAATCTTGAACACACGGTGCACACCGGTCAGGCGTGCGGCCACCAGAACGGCAGGATCGGCGCTGCCGTCCTTGCGCGGCGGCGTGCACAACACCACTTCGCGGCACCCAGCCAGCTTGGCCGGCACACCCAGCATCAGCGCCGTCGACGGCAGCGGCGCGCTGCCTGCCGGCACATACAGGCCAACCCGCGCGATCGGGCGGATGACCTTTTCACAGACCACGCCGGGCGCGGTTTCAACGCTGTAAGGCTGGGCCATACCGGCGCGGTGGAAGCGGTCGATGCGATCGGCTGCCTGCTGCATGGCGATGCGCAGCTCGGCCGGTACCGCCAACTCAGCCGCTGCGAACTCGGCTTCGGTGACTTCAAACCGTTCCGGCGCGACGCCGTCGAAACGCTCGGTGATCTCGCGCAACGCCGCGTCGCCGCGGCTGCGTACCTGGCCGATCAATTCGGCAACCGAGGCGCGCGTCTGCGCGGCAACGGTCTGCACCGGACGGGTCAGGGCGCGCGCCTGGGCATCGGCGTCCAACGCATTCCAATCGAGGATGTTCATACCAGCGACTTCTCCACCGCCAATACCATCAAGCCTTGGGCACCGGCGCGTTCCAGCTCTTCCAGCCGCTGCCAGCTGAGTGCGCCGCTGCACATGGTCTGCAGGCGCACGGCATCGCCCTGCCCCGGCAGCCGCAGCAGCGGCTCGGCATCGGGCAGCAGGCGGGCCAGTTCGTCCACCCGGTCTTCGGCAGCGGAGAACATCAGCAGCTTCTGGTCCTGCACCTTGCTCAGGCCATCCAGACGACGCAGCAACATCGACATCAAGCCGGCGCGGGCGTCGTCCAGCTCGTGTACCGGCCCGGCCAGTACCGCCTCACTCTCCAGCAACGTCTCCACCGGCTTGAGCTGGTTGGCGGCCAGGGTGGCGCCGCTGGAAACCAGATCGCAGATCAGTTCGGCGGTACCCAGCTTCGGCGCGATCTCCACCGATCCGGACAGCTCCACCACCTGCGCATCCACGCCTTTCTCTTTCAGCCAGGCAGCCAGGATGGCCGGGTAACTGGTGGCGATGCGCTTGCCCTGCAGCATCTGCACGCCCTGCCAATCCCAGTCTTCCGGCACCGCGATCATCAACCGGCAGGAACCGAAGCCCAGGCCGCGCAGCGGCTGGTAGGCATCGGGCAAGCCGATCTGGCGGCGCGCCTTGGCCTGCTCGTCGAGTTCGTTCAGACCCACCACACCGAGGTCGCAGACACCGTCGGCAATCAGCCCGGGGATGTCGTCGTCGCGTACCAGCAGCAGATCAACCGGCAGCGATTCGCCGAAGCAGAACAACTTGTCGCGGCTCTGCCGCCAGCTCAGGCCACAGGCCGCCAGCAGGCTGCGCGCGGGATCGGCCAGGCGGCCGCTCTTCTGGATGGCGATACGCAACCGGTCACGTGCCGGGGCGGTGGTTGAAGCACTCATGGGTTTATCTCAGTTGGATTCGGACTTGCGCGCGGCGAGGCGGTCGATGGCGGCGGCATAGCCACCGGCACCATGATCGAGCGAGCGCGCGACCCGGCCGATGGTGGTGACGCTCACCCCGGTCAAGTCGTAGATCTCACGGTAAGGAACGCCCTTGCGCAGCAAGGGCACCACCCGCCAGCGGTCGGCCATGGCTTCCAGCTCGGCGGGCGTGCACAGGTCGCGCAGGAAGGCCTGCGCCTCCTGCGGCTTGTCGAGGGCGGCAAAGGCACGCGCCAGCGCTTTCAGCGCAGCATCGGCGGCCTTGTCTCGTTCGGTTTCCTGACGTGTTTTCATTTGTATCAATGTAATAGCGTGATAATACATTAGTGCGAAGCGAGCCATGAGTCAAACCTGCGGTCTGTAGAGCCGAGCCATGCTCGGCTGAAGCTTTACCGGGGAGGCCCTAGCCGAGCATGGCTCGGCTCTACAGGAGCAAGCTCCTGCGCCAACGGCCAAAAGCGAACCCCTCCCCAGCCCTCCCCTTCGCTGCGCGAAAGGGAGGGAGCGGTAGTGCCGAGCCATGCTCGGCAGGGGCTTTACC
>NZ_JBXFWM010000103.1:0-7912 GCF_056856655.1 Stenotrophomonas sp. STEN033 | reverse complement strand
GGCGGGGGCACGCGGCTGGCCCCCCCCTGGGGGGGCTTGGGCGACCCCGGAACGCCCGGGCCGCCCACCGGGGGGCGCCACTACGGAAAAAGGCGCCTTTCGGCGCCTTTTTCTGTACTCGTCATACTCGGATCAGGGCACGTCCACCGACACGGTGAACACGACGCCCGGCTTGTAGGTGTCCGACTCGCGGCGCAGCAGCGAGGCATCCGAACCGAAGGTGTCGTAGTAGCCCAGGGTGGCGGTCGCCGGGCCGAAGGCCTTGGACACCGAGATCGAGCCATCGTAGTAATCGGCACGACGCGGCCACTCGTTGGCCTTTTCCTTGATCGTGGTGTAACCGGCCGAAGCGCCGATCGAGAAGCCGCTGTCACCAATGTCGTAGCTGGCCTCCAGCGCGCTGTAGGTCTGCTTGGCACCGGTGTTGCTGTAGTCGTTGGCGTAGCCGAGCAGGCCGCTGACGGTCACCGGGCCACTCCAGGTCACCTTGGCCAGGTACTCGTTGTAGTCGATGTCGCCGTAACCGCTGGAGGCGCCTTCATAGGTGTAACGGTTCACACCCAGGTCCAGGTTCCAGCTGTCGCTCAGGTCCTTGCTCCAACCGATGTTGTAATCGACTTCGAAGTTCGGGCCGCCATCGCCGAAATCGACATTCGAGCCCCACACGCCCACGTACAGACCAAACGGCGCGGTGTAGTTGGCGCCGGCCTGGAACGCCGGGCCGTTGTCGGTCTGCGACACGCCACGGAACACGTAGTCGGTGGTCACGCCGAAGCTGGCGCTGAACGGAGAGGTGGATTCCTCACTCTCCTGGGCACTGACGGCAAACGGAACGGACAACAGGGCGGCACAGGCCACGGCGACAAGACGCTTGTTGTGCATCATGCAGATCTCTCCAGGAAGTGGGGGTATCGGGATCAGACAGAACCCGATTCACAAATATTTAACCGCAAGTATATTGCGATGCAACATCTATTTCACCCCGTTACCCCGCCCCTGCCCTATTCAGCCGCCTGCCAGTGGAAAGATTCCATAGCGACGGGTAGCGAGTCGGATTGACTGTCCCGTCGCATAAGCCGGCGCTCCTGGCGGCAACTCCACCTCCAGCTCGGTTGCTATGCCATCCAGGCGTGCGCGCAGGCGCTGGCGCGGGCCACTGCGCTGCACCAGCCCCACCGTCGCCTGCCAGTGGCCATCGGCCGCGACCAGCAGATCCTCCGGGCGTACGAATACCTCCAGTGCCTCGCCTTCCGGCACCGGCAGCGTGCGCGGCCACTGTGCTCCGGCCACTTCCAGGGTCTGCCCCTGCGCGCGCGCCGGCAACCGGTTGGCCTCGCCGACAAACCCATACACGAACGGGGACGCCGGTTGGTCGTACACCTCGCCCGGCGTACCCACCTGCTCGATGCGGCCACGATTGAGAATGGCGACACGGTCAGCCAGTTCCAGCGCCTCTTCCTGATCGTGGGTGACGAACACCGTGGTCAGCCCGGTGCGGTCATGCAGTTCGCGCAGCCAGCGCCGCAGGTCGCGGCGTACCTGGGCATCCAGCGCGCCGAAGGGTTCATCCAGCAGCAGCACGCGCGGTTCGATCGCCAGCGCGCGGGCCAGCGCCACGCGCTGCCGTTGCCCACCGGACAGCTGCGCCGGGTAGCGCCCGCCCAGCCCGTCGAGTTGTACCAGCGCCAGCAGCTCATCGACCTTGGCGTCGATGCGCGCCTTCGGCCAACGTTCGGCGCCGCGGCGTACCTCCAGCCCGAAGGCGATATTGCGGCGCACGTCCAGGTGCTTGAACAAGGCGTAATGCTGGAACACGAAACCGGCGCGGCGCGCCTGCACGCTCAGGCCGGTTGCGTCTTCGCCATCGAACAGGATCTCACCACGCTCGGGATGTTCCAGCCCGGCAAGTGCACGCAGCAACGTGGTCTTGCCCGAGCCGGAGGGCCCCAGCAAGGCCAGCAACTCGCCACTGCGGATATCCAGGCTCACCCCGTCGAGCGCGGGGAACGTGCCGTACTGCTTGCCCAGGTTGTGTATGCGGATGTTCATTGCGACCTCAATGACGGTGTGCGGCGGCCAGTGACTGACCATGGCGCCATTCCAGGAAAGATTTCACCACCAGCGTCAGCAAGGCGGTGGCAGCCAGCAGTGATGCGCAGGCAAACGCAGCGCTGTAGGCGTATTCGTTGTAGAGAATCTCCACATGCAACGGCAGCGTATTGGTGCGCCCACGGATATGCCCGGACACCACCGACACCGCGCCGAACTCACCCATCGCCCGCGCGCTGCACAACAGCACGCCGTACAACAGGCCCCAACGGATGTTCGGCAAGGTCACCTTCCAGAACATCTGCCAGGCATTGGCGCCCAGGGTCAGCGCTGCCAGTTCCTCATCACTGCCCTGCTGCTCCATCAAGGGCATCAGTTCGCGGGCGATGAAGGGAAAGGTGACGAACACCGTGGCCAGCACGATGCCCGGGATCGCGAACACGATGCGTGGCAGCTGCAGCAGGGTTTCGCCCAGCACGGGCAGGTGCAGGCGCAGCCCGTCCTCGATCAACGGCCAGAACCAACCATCGCGACCGAACAGCAGGATGAAGACCAGACCCGCAACCACCGGCGATACCGAGAACGGCAGGTCGATCAAGGTCACCAGCCAACGTTTGCCCGGAAAGCTGTGCTTGCTCACCACCCATGCCGCCGCCACACCGAAAATCAGGTTCAACGGCACGACTATTGCTGTCACCAACAAGGTCAGGCGTATCGCGGAAAGTGCATCCGGATCACTGATCGCGTTCCAGAACGCCAGCACACCGCCACGCAGCGCCTCGACGAATACCAGCACCAGCGGGAGCAGCAGGAAGGACAGCAAAAAACCCAACGCGCCCAGGATCAGCAGCACCTGCACCCAGCGCGGCTCGCTGGTCACCTGCTGCGGCTTGGCCACCCGCTCATCACGCGCGATTGCCACCGGCAAGTCCGACACCCATTCGTTCATCGCATCCCCCTGCGCTGCAGCCGGGCCTGCAAGGTATTTACCAGCAACAGCAACACGAACGACAGCAACAGCATCGCCCCGGCGATGGCGGTGGCACCTGCGTAGTCGAACTCCTCAAGACGGATGGTGATCAGCAGCGGCGCGATCTCGGTGACGCTCGGCATGTTGCCGGCGATGAAGATCACCGAGCCGTACTCACCCACGCCACGCGCGAAAGCCAAGGCAAAGCCGGTCAGCATCGCCGGCCACAGGCTTGGCAACACCACTCGCACGATGGTCTGCAAGCGTGTGGCCCCGAGCGTGGCCGAGGCCTCCTCGAACTCGCGCTCGGCCTCAGCCAATACCGGCTGCACGATGCGCACCACGAAGGGCAGGCCAACAAACACCAGGGCCACCACGATGCCCAACGGCGTGTAAGCCACCTTGATGCCCAATGGCTCCAGCCATTGCCCTATCCAGCCCTGGCCGCCATACAACGCAGTCAAGGCGATGCCGGCCACGGCGGTCGGCAAGGCAAACGGCAGATCGATCATGGCATCGAACAGGCGCCGCCCGGGGAAGCTGTAGCGAACGAATACCCATGCGACCAGGGTGCCCATCAGCGTATTGAACGCCGCTGCCGCGAACGCGGTGCCAAAGCTCAGCCGCAACGCGGCCAGCACACGCGGTTCGGTCCATATCTGCCAGATCCCGCCCAGGCCCAGCCCCGCGGCTTTCAGGAACACGCCCAGCAATGGGATCAATACGATCAATCCCAGCCAGAACAAGGTGATGCCCATACCAAGACCAAAGCCGGGGAGTACCCGGCGTTGGCTTCGCACACGCGGCTGCAGTGTTTGCGCTGTTGCTGACACGGTCTACTTGCTCGCCTGGATCTGATCGAAGACACCGCCATCGGCGAAGTGCTCAGCCTGCGCCCTGCCCCACGAGCCGAAGGCACTGCGGATGGTGACCAGCTGCACCTGTGGGAAGCGCGCCACGTCAGCTGGTGCCGCGTATTGCGGCGAACGCGGGCGGTAGTAGTGGCGTGCGGCGATGCGCTGGCCTTCCGGCGAGTACAGGTATTGCAGATAGGCCTGGGCGACCTCGCGGGTGCCATGGCGGTCGACGTTGCGATCCAGCAGCG
Source organism: Stenotrophomonas sp. STEN033 (assembly GCF_056856655.1). Classification (NCBI taxonomy): domain Bacteria; kingdom Pseudomonadati; phylum Pseudomonadota; class Gammaproteobacteria; order Lysobacterales; family Lysobacteraceae; genus Stenotrophomonas; species Stenotrophomonas sp. STEN033. The sequence continues at coordinate 3,788 of NZ_JBXFWM010000103.1, read as the reverse complement.
CTACCGACGGTTCGGCCAGGATCGACAGCTTGGGCACCACGATCTCGAACTTGTCCGGGCCCAGTTCTTCCTGGGCAAGGAAGGCTTCGTTCTCCCAGGCCAGCAACACATCACCAATACCGCGCTGGACAAAGGTAGTCGTCGCCCCGCGTGCACCGGTATCGAGCACCGGTACATTGCGGAACAGCGCGCGCATGTAGTTCAACACCTTCTCGCGATCACCCTTGAAGATGTGGTCGCCATAGGCCCACGCCGCCAGGTAATTCCAACGCGCGCCGCCGGAGGTCTTCGGGTTCGGCGTCACCACCGATACACCGCTGCGCAGCAGGTCCGGCCAATCGCGGATGCCCTTGGGATTGCCCTTGCGCACCAGGAACATGATCGTCGAGGTATACGGCGCACTGTTGTCCGGCAGGCGGCTTTCCCAGTTGGCTGGCAACAGCTTGGCCTTGTCGGCGATGGCGTCCACGTCATAGGCCAGCGCCAGCGTGACCACATCGGCTTCAATGCCATCGATCACCGTGCGCGCCTGCTTGCCGGAGCCGCCGTGCGAGGTTTCGATGGTGACGTTGTCGCCCTTGGTTTCCTTCCAGTGCTTGGCGAAGGCGGCGTTGAAATCGCGGTACAGCTCGCGGGTCGGGTCATAGGAAACATTGAGCAGCTGCACATCGCGCGCAAACGCGGCGCCTGCACTCAAGGTCAGGGCGAACGCCAATGCTGCGGTAGCAAGGCGTGAAAGATAGGAATGTGTCATCGGGGCTCTCCGTCAGAAGGAAACTTGCAGGCGCGAGAAAACAGCTTTTTCATCAGGCAACTTCGCGCCAGCGGAAGCCGCGTCAAAACTGCTGTGCAGGTAATTGGTCGCCAGCTTGAGGTTGGCGGTCAGGTACCAGTTGGCGCCCACCGTCCACGAGCGGACCTGCGAGGCCGACACCGTCGGGTCGGCATAGAACGGGAATGCCGCATCATCGATCTGCAGTTCGCCGTAGCGTGCAGTCAGCTCCACCGCGCCATGGCCACCGTTGTTGCCAAACGGGCGCGAAGGCGTGACGCCGCGATAGCTGGCATCCTCACCGGTCAGCACATAGCTGGCGGTGGCCTGCCAGGCTCGGTTGTCCAGCCGCTTGCGGATGCCATTGCGCGCCACCTCCTGTTCCGAGGCGATGTACTCGGCCTGCAGGCCCAGTCCATTGCGATAGAACCAGCCCTGCGGCGACCAACGGCGGTGCTCGCCATCGGCAACCACCGCACTGCGGTAAGCAAAGAACGTGGCCTGTCCTGGCGTGCGATAGCGCGGCAGATAGTTGTTGCCGCTGCCATGCTTTTCACCGCTGCTTGCACCCAGGCCGAAGCCCAGGCCCGCCCAAGCGCTGTTGCTGCCCTTGAGCGGCTCGAAGAACACGCGTCCCGCATATTCGAAGTCGTCATCCGGATTGCTGGTGACCGCATCGCGGCCATCGACGGTGCCGTTGAACACGCCCAGCGCATAGCTGAATTTGCCCTTGGCCAGTTCGCCCTGCAGCTGTACACCGAGGTCGCGGTTCGGCGCCAGTTCACTGGCCAGCGCGCGCTCCACATCGACCAGTGCCGAGGATGACTGCAGCCGTTCCAGACCGACCGGCGAGGTGAACTTGCCGACGCGTACCGTGTACGCAGGATCGAAACGCAGATCGGCATAGGCGTCGACGATGCTGGCGCTGTCACCGGCGAACTCCGGGGTAAAGCGGTACGCCACCAGCTTGCCCAGCGAACCTTCCAGGGTGGGCCGTGCGGTGCGCAGCAGGAAGGTGTCGTTCTGGTTGGCATCACTGCCCAGGAACACGCGGGCATCGCCCTGCAGCAGGCCGCGTAGTTTCAACTCGTAGTTGCCGTCGCCCGATTTGAACGAGGCGCCCTTCTGGTCGATGGCGATCTTCGGCGCGCTTTTGGCGGCGGCAACGCGTTCCTCTTCCGCCAGCTCCAGGCGGCGCTCGAGGATACGCAGACGCTGATCCAGATCAGCCAGGCCTACGCCTTCGGTCGCGCCATCACTGACACCGGCCAAACGCTCCAGTCGTTGCAGGCGCTCCTGCAGTTGCTCCACGGTCAGTTGCTGCGCCTGCGCCGATGACCCCGCCCCACACGCCGCCAGGGCCAGGCTGAGGGACAACAGCTTCCTGGTCGGCAGGGTGAATGGGGGGCGTGTGGCGGTCATCGGCGTCTCCTGGTGGGTGGGTGTGCAGACGATGCTGCGGGTGCACACCCACTACCGAGAAATGACTTAGGCCGCCGCGCTTATAGCCTTTGCGCATGACGACAGCGCCGAGGCACAGGGAAGGCTAAAATTGGCGTTCCACTTGACCGCAAGACCCTGCCATGACCGACACCGCGAACATCTCCCCGCTGACCCGGCACTACGCCGAGGAACTGGACGCCATCCGCGCGCAGGGGCTGTTCAAGTCCGAACGCATCATCACCAGCCCGCAGTCGGCCGAGATCACCCTGGACGACGGCCGCACGGTGCTGAATTTCTGTGCCAACAACTACCTGGGCCTGGCCGACCACCCGGAGCTGATCCAGGCCGCCAAGGACGCGCTGGACACGCATGGTTTCGGCATGGCCTCGGTGCGCTTCATCTGCGGCACCCAGGACCTGCACAAGCAGCTGGAGAAGCAGATTGCCGACTTCTTCGGCAAGGACGACACCATCCTCTACGCCGCCTGCTTCGATGCCAATGGCGGCCTGTTCGAGCCGCTGCTGGGTGAAAACGACGCGATCATCTCCGACGCGCTGAACCACGCCTCCATCATCGATGGCGTGCGCCTGTGCAAGGCCAAGCGCTTCCGCTATGCCAACTGCGACATGGCCGACCTGGAAGCGCAGCTGCAGGCCGCCGATGCGGCTGGCTGCAAGACCAAGCTGATCACCACCGACGGCGTGTTCTCGATGGACGGCTTCATCGCCCCGCTCGATGAAATCACCGCCTTGGCGAAGAAGTACAACGCGCTGGTGCACATCGACGAATGCCACGCCACCGGCTTCCTTGGCGCGACCGGCCGCGGCTCGGCCGAAGTGAAGGGCGTACTGGACAAGATCGACATCATCACCGGCACCCTGGGCAAGGCCATGGGCGGCGCACTGGGCGGCTTCACCTGCGCCAGCGCCGAGGTGGTGGAACTGCTGCGTCAGCGCTCGCGCCCCTACCTGTTCTCCAACTCGCTGCCGCCGCATGTGGTGGCTGCCGGCATCAAGGCGTTCGAGATGCTGGCTGCCGCCGATGACCTGCGTGCCACGCTGCGCGAGAACACCGCCTACTTCCGCGAGAAGATGACCGCTGCCGGCTTCGACGTGAAGCCGGGCGTGCACCCGATCAGCCCGGTGATGCTGTACGACGCACCGCTGGCACAGAAGTTCGCCCAGCGCCTGCTGGAAGAAGGTATCTACGCCATTGGCTTCTTCTTCCCGGTGGTGCCCAAGGGCCAGGCCCGTATCCGCACCCAGATCAGCGCTGCACACAGCCGCGCCCATCTGGACCGCGCGATCGATGCCTTCACCCGGATTGGCCTGGAGCTCGGCGTGATCAAGGGCTGAGTGTTTCTGCCCTTGGTCTGAAGGCAAAACAGGCGCCCAAGGGCGCCTGTTTTTTTCCTGTAGTGCCGAGCCATGCTCGGCATTTGTTTTGCCCTGTAGTGCCGAGCCATGCTCGGCATTTGTTTTGCCCTGTAGTGCCGAGCCATGCTCGGCATTTGTTTTGTCCTGTAGTGCCGAGCCATGCTCGGCAGAGGCCTTACCGGTGAAACCCCTTGCCG
>NZ_JBXFWM010000102.1:0-10056 GCF_056856655.1 Stenotrophomonas sp. STEN033 | reverse complement strand
CTACCGTTGGGTTGTGCCCCCCCCCCCCCCCCCTTAGCCCCCGCCCTTGGGGGGGGGTAGGATATACGCGAACCCCCCCGCCCTTGTTGGGGTCGGCACTACAGGGCATTGCCGGAAAGCCCCAACTCCGGGGGCAACTCGTGCCTTACAGGGCGCCAACCGCCCAGCCGATGGCCATTGATTCTGTGAGCTTTTTCAGATTTTTTTCACGATGTAATCAGGTTGTAACAAAAACATCATTTCATAGCCGCATCCGCCGGCGCTGCCGGCATTTCTCCCGCTATGGAGTGACGCATGAAGCTGCACACGACCGGTCTTGCCGCCCTCTCGCTGGCCATCGCCCTGGGCCTGTCGGCCTGTGGTGACAAGGGTAACCAGGCCGCCGCCAACCCGGACGCCGCAGGTGCCGCTGCACCGGCCGCTGGTGACAAGGTTGCCGTCGAGATCTCCGGCGCCGGCGCATCGTTCATCTTCCCGCTGGTGTCCAAGTGGTCGGCCGACTACAACGCCGCCACCGGCGCGAAGATCAATTACCAGTCGATCGGCTCCGGCGGCGGTATCGCCCAGATCAAGGCCGGTACCGTCGACTTCGGTTCGTCGGACAAACCGCTCTCCACTGAAGAACTGGCCCAGGCTGGCCTGGGCCAGTTCCCATCGGCAATCGGCGGCGTGGTGCCGGTGGTCAACCTTGAAGGCCTGCAGCCGGGCCAGCTGCGCCTGACCGGCCCGCTGCTGGCTGACATCTTCCTGGGCAAGATCAAGACCTGGAACGACAAGGCCATTGTCGATGCCAACCCGGGCGTAACCCTGCCCGACACCAAGATCACCCTGGTGCACCGCTCCGACGGTTCGGGCACCACCTTCAACTTCTCCAACTACCTGTCCAAGGTCAGCGGCGAGTGGAAGGACAAGGTCGGCGAAGGCACCTCGGTTCAGTGGCCGGACGGCGTCGGCGGCAAGGGCAATGAAGGCGTTGCCTCCTACGTGCAGCAGATCAAGGGCTCGGTCGGTTATGTCGAGCTGGCCTATGCCCTGCAGAACAACATGCCGTATGCCTCCATGCAGAACGCTGCCGGCAGCTGGGTGCAGCCGACCGCTGAAACCTTTGCGGCGGCCGCTGCCAGCGCGGACTGGGCCAATGCCAAGGATTTCAACCTGGTGATCACCAACGCACCGGGCGTCAATGCCTGGCCGATCACCGCCACCAACTTCATGCTGATGCACAAGCAGCCGAAGGACGCCAAGCGCAGCGCCGACACCCGCGCCTTCTTCAAGTGGGCCTTCGAGAACGGCCAGGCACAGGCCAACGAGCTGCACTACGTGCCGCTGCCGGCCGAGCTGGTCACCCAGATCGAGTCGTACTGGGCTGCTGAGTTCAAGTGACGCACTGGCGCGGGGCCGCCCCGCGGCCCCGCCTTTGCCAGTGCGTCATCCCCGCGCAGGCGGGGATCGCTCGTGATTCTGCTGTTGCTACTGCTCTTGCTTTCGCTCCTGCTCTTGCCGTTGAAGTCACACGCACCGTCAACGGCAAGAGCGATGACCCGACATTCGTCGGTTGAAAACCCCGCTTTCGCGGGAATGACAGCTGAAAAGCGATCCCCGCCTACGCGGGGATGACGACCTCAAAGATTTGTACTCCCCGATCCCGGGGACAGAAACACCACCGCATCCACCTGGGCCCCTGCCGCTGCCATGAATGCCATTGCACCGTCCCTAGCATCCGCGCCCACCTCACGCGATCTGCGCGATGCACGAAACGACCGGCTGTTCCGCTGGTTCCTGATCGCCACCGTGATCTTCGTCCTGGTCGCCCTGGCCAGTGCCGCCCTGTCCATGCTCTGGGGTGGCCGCCATGCGCTGCAGGAGCAAGGCCTGAGCTTCTTCTACTCCTCCGACTGGAATCCGGTGGAGAACAAGTTCGGCGCATTGGCGCCGATCTACGGCACCATCGTCACCGCCCTGATCGCCATGCTGATCGCGGTGCCGGTGAGCTTTGGCATCGCCTTCTTCCTCACCGAGGTGGCGCCGCGCTGGTTGCGCGGACCGGTCGGCACCGCCATCGAACTGCTGGCCGGCATCCCCTCCATCATCTACGGCATGTGGGGCCTGTTCGTGCTGGTGCCGGTGATGACCGAATACGTCACCCCGTTCCTCAACGATCACATCGGCCCACTGCCGGTGATCGGCGCCTTGTTCCGCGGCCCGCCGTTGGGCATCGGCATGCTCACCGCCGGCTTCGTGCTGGCGATCATGGTCATTCCCTTCATCTCCTCGGTGATGCGCGAGGTCTTCCTCACCGTTCCCACCCGCCTGAAGGAATCGGCTTATGCGCTGGGTTCCACCAAGTGGGAAGTGAGCTGGGACATCGTCCTGCCCTATACCCGCTCGGCGGTGATCGGCGGCGTCTTTCTCGGCCTGGGCCGAGCGCTCGGCGAAACGATGGCGGTAGCCTTCGTGATCGGCAACAGCGTGCGCCTGACGCCTTCGCTGCTGGAGCCGGGCACCACCATCGCCGCGCTGATCGCCAACGACTTCGGCGAGGCCACCGAAACCTACCGCTCGGCCCTGCTGCTGCTCGGCTTCGTGTTGTTCATCGTCACCTTCGTAGTGCTGGCCCTGGCCCGCCTGATGCTGATGCGCCTGTCCCGCAAGGAGGGCAACTGATGTCCGCTTCCGCTGACTCCCTGTACCTGCGCCGCCGCGTCGTCAACAGCGTCGCATTGCTGATGGGCTGCGCTACCGCTTTGTTCGGTCTGTTCTTCCTCGGTTGGATCCTGTGGACGCTGCTGTCCAAGGGCTTGCCGGGCATCAACATCGACCTCTTCACCAAGATGACACCCCCGCCGATGCAGCAAGGCGGCCTGCTCAACGCCTTCTTCGGCAGCGCGGTGATGTGCGCGCTGGCCATTGCCATTGGCACGCCGCTTGGCGTCGCCGCCGGTACCTGGCTGGCCGAGTACGGCAATGCCCGCAAGGCCGGCACGGTGGTGCGCTTCGTCAATGACATCCTGCTGTCGGCACCGTCCATCGTGCTCGGCCTGTTCGTCTACACCCTGTACGTGATGCAGACCGGCGGCCAGTTCTCGGCCTTTGCAGGTGCGCTGTCGCTGGCCTTCATCGTGCTGCCGGTGGTGATCCGCACCACCGACGAAATGCTGCGGCTGGTGCCGGTGCAGATGCGCGAAGCCGCACTGGCCTTGGGCGTACCGCAGTGGAAGGTGATCATGCAGGTGCTGTACCGCAGCGCCATGGCCGGCATCGTCACCGGCATCCTGCTGGCCCTGGCCCGCATCTCCGGCGAAACCGCACCGCTGCTGTTCACTGCCTTCGGCAACCAGTACTGGAACAGCAATGTGATGCAGCCGATGGCCTCGGTGCCGGTGGTGATGAACCAGTTTGCCGGCAGCCCCTACGAATCCTGGCAGGTGTTGGCCTGGGCAGGTGCCCTGGTGCTGACCGTGTTCGTCCTGCTGGTCAGCCTCTCCGCGCGCGGCCTGCTGCTGCGCAACCGCATCTCGAACGACTGAACTTAAACGATTGATTGCCATGGACCTTCCCATGAACGACCTCAGCAACGCCGTACCGATGCAGCGCATCAACGTGCCCGCCGCCAACCAGTCGCTGCACACGCCGGCGCCGGTCAAGCTCGCTGCACGCGGCCTGGACTTCTACTACGACAAGTTCCATGCGCTGAAGAGCATCAACCTGGAGATTCCGGAAAAGCGTGTCACCGCGCTGATCGGCCCCTCCGGTTGCGGCAAGTCCACCCTGCTGCGCATCTTCAATCGCATCTACGCGCTGTACCCCAAGCTGGAAGCGCGCGGTGAAGTGCTGCTGGACGGCGAGAACATCCTCTCGCCCAAGTACCCGATGAACCGCCTGCGTTCCAAAGTGGGCATGGTGTTCCAGAAGCCGGTGCCGTTCCCGATGACCATTTTCGAAAACGTCGCCTACGGCATCCGCCACCACGAGAAGCTGTCCAAGGCCGACATGGCCGTGCGCGTCGAGCAGGCGCTGCGCCAGGGCGCGCTGTGGGACGAAGTGAAGGACAAGCTCAACCAGAGCGCGCTGGGCCTGTCCGGTGGCCAGCAGCAGCGCCTGTGCATCGCCCGCGCCGTGGCGCTGCGCCCGGATGTGCTGCTGCTCGACGAGCCGACCTCGGCACTGGACCCGATCTCCACCAGCCGCATCGAGCAGCTGGTCGAAGAGCTGAAGAACGATTACACCATCGCCATCGTCACCCACAACATGCAGCAGGCAGCGCGTGTGTCCGACTACACCGCCTTCATGTACCTGGGCGACCTGATCGAGCACGACCGCACCGAGACCATCTTCTCCAACCCCTCCAAGCAGCAGACCGAGGATTACATCACCGGTCGCTTTGGCTGAGGCTGGCGCAGGCGGACCGTGACGCGGTTCGCCGCCCGCTGGATGCCTGGCCATGGACGGCCGGGCCGCACTCCGAAGCCAGATGTACGCCATGGATGGCAACGCAGCTACCGAACGAATGCAGTCCCACCCGAACCGTCTCCAGCGAGCATTCCATGAATCTTCCCAACGACCACATCGTCAAGAGCTATGACGAAGAACAGCAGCGACTGGTAACCGAGATCGTGCGCATGGGCGAAATGTCCGTTGCCCAGCTCGAAGCCGCGCTGGACGTGATCGAACGCCGCGACGAGAAGGCCGCGCAGCGCATCGTCGCCAACGACGAGGCCATCGACCAGCTTGAGCAGCAGATCAGCCACGACGTGATGCGCCTGGCGCTGCGTGGGCCGATGGCCCGCGACCTGCGCGAGATCCTCGCCGGCCTGCGCATCCCTGCCGACATCGAGCGCATCGGCGACTATGCCGCCAACGTCGCCAAGCGCTCCATCGCGCTTGCCGCGGTGCCGCCGCTGCCGCAGATCCAGGGCGTGCGCGCACTCGGCCGGCTCGCCGCGCAGCAGGTCCGCCGCGCGATGGAAGCCTATCGCGACAACGATGCCGAGGCGGCGCTCAGCCTGCGCGCCGACGACGCGCGTCTGGACGCCCAGTACACCGCGCTGTTCCGCGAGCTGCTGACCTACATGATGGAAGACCCCCGCAACATCACCCCATGCACGCACCTGCTGTTCATGGCCAAGAACCTGGAGCGTATCGGCGACCACGCCACCAACATCGCCGAGAACGTCTGGTTCCTGGTACACGGTGATGCGCCGCTGCCGCCGCGCGAGAAGCGCGACGAAACCAGCACCGTCGATCACGCCTGATCGAGGGTTGTCCGGCCGCTGCCTGCATGCGCAGCGGCCGCGCTGCCATCCGCTCCGCATCAGCCCGCTGCACCTCGTCGTGGCGGGCTGATACAGACGGGTACAAAGCGACACCCTGCAGCCGGTGTTTTTAATCAGTCATTCACGCATTTTTTTCGAGCATGGACTCGTCCGCAGCACTCCCGCCGCGCACTGAGGAATTGCCATGAAGCGTATCGCTGCCACCCTCCTGGGTCTGTCCCTGTTCGCCTCCGGTGCCGCCCTTGCCGGCCCAGTGCAGGATCGTGACCGCGACGACATTCGTCGCGACAAGTCGGCCCACAGTGCTGACCAGCACGCCCAAGGCCATCGCACCAGCACACCTGCACCGGCCGCGCACAACGGCGCCCGCCACGCCTCCAGCAACAGCGCGCACCATGTCCCACGCAAGGGCGAGCGCCTGGCACAGAACCAACGTGGAAACCGTATTGCCGATTACAGCAGGCATGGCCTGCGCAAGCCCGGGCACGGCAACGAATGGCGCAAGATCGATGACCGCTATGTGCTGATGGCAGTTGCCACCGGGCTCATCATCGATATCGTCAGCGGCCATCGCTGATCACCATCGCCAGCTGAACCAACACGGGCCCCAAGTGGGCCCGTTGCCATTCCAACGATGGCAAGGCCACGCCATTGCGTTGAGCCGCTTGCTAAGCTCCAGCCTCCCCCCGGCCCAACCACCACCGGAGACACACGCAATGGCCATCGACATCCGCAAGTCCACCACCCTCGCCCTTGGCGCCGCCCTGCTCGGCGGCATGGCGGCCCCTGCTTTTGCCATGACCGACCTGGCCCAGGGCTATGCCCTCGGCGCCGGCGCCCAGACCCCGCCAACCGCCGAAGCACAAGCCGCTACCGCTACTGCACAAGGCACCGACGCCGCCGCCAAGCAGAAGGCCGAGGGCAAGTGCGGCGAAGGTAAATGTGGTGAAGGCAAGTGCGGTGCCGACAAGGACAAGCCCAAGACCGATACCGCCAAGGCTGACGGCGAAGCCGCTGCAGGCGCGGACAAAGCCACGGCCGAAGGCAAGTGTGGTGAGGGCAAGTGTGGCGGCAAGCACTAAGCCCGGCACATCCGCGCGCCACACACCCGACCAGCGCATGCCTGCCCAGGCCAGCGCTGGCCTGGGCCTGCGGCGCTCGCTGCTCGATGCCTTGCAGGCGGCACCGGCCGACGCATTCGACTTTCTCGAATGCGCCCCGGACAACTGGATCGGCGTTGGCGGCAGCCTGGGCGAAGCGCTGTCGGCACTGTCGCAGCGGCACCCGCTCAGCTGCCACGGCCTATCGCTGTCATTGGGTGGACCCGCCCCACTGGATGTGGAGTTCCTCGCACGTACACGGCGCTTCCTCGACCAGCACCAGGTCGCGCTGTACAGCGAGCACCTGAGCTGGTGCACGGATGATGGCCATCTCTACGAACTGCTGCCGCTGCCTTTCACTGCCGAAGCCGTGCAGCATGTGGCGGCACGCATCCGCCAGGCCCAGGACATCCTCGGCCGTCGCATCGCCGTGGAAAATGCCTCCTACTACGCTGTACCTGCGGCGGACATGGACGAGGCGGACTTCATCAACGCCGTGCTGGACGAGGCCGATTGCGACCTGCTGCTGGACGTCAACAACGTCTACGTCAACGCCGTCAACCACGGCTATGACGCGCGCGCCTTTCTTGCACGCCTGCCCTCACAACGCATTGCCAGTTACCACGTTGCCGGCCATCACGACGAAGCCGAAGACCTGAAGATCGACACCCATGGCATGCCGGTCAAGGGCGATGTCTGGGCACTGCTGGCCGATGCCTACACCATGCATGGCGTGCGCCCCACCCTGCTGGAACGCGACTTCAACTTCCCGCCACTGCCTGAACTGCTTGAAGAACTGACACGTATCCGCCAGTTGCAGCAGGCCGCCCATGGCTGAGTCACTACGCGAACTGCAGATGCGCTTTGCCGCGCACCTGCGCGACCCTCAGCAGCATGCCGCACCGACCGGCATCAACGACGCACGCCTGCAGGTGTACCGAGAGCTGTACTTCAACAATATCCAAAGCCTGCTGGCGGCCAATTTCCCGGTGATCGCACGCAGCCTGGGCGAGCCGCGCTGGCAACAGCTGGTGCGCGATTTCTGCCGTGAGCATCGAGCACATACGCCCTTGTTCCCGGAAATCGGCCAGGAGTTCATCGCCTTCCTGGACCATCGTCCGCTGGATCCGCAGGCAGCATGGCTGCTGGAGCTGGCCCACTACGAATGGATCGAACTGGCGCTGAAGATCAGCGACGAGCCGCTGCCAGCGCATGATCATGAGGGTGACCTGCTGGCGGGCAGCCCGGTCTGTTCGCCCTGCTGCCGGGCACTGGCCTACCAATGGCCGGTGCATCGGATTGGTCTGGAATATCAGCCCAACGAGCCACCGCTGCAGCCGACCTTGTTGCTGGCCCGGCGCGGGGCGGATGGCGCCATCGTGTTCTCCGAACTTTCGCCGATGCTGTACCGCTTGCTGGAAAGGCTGGAGCAGTTTCCCGCGCTCAGTGGGCTTGAGCAGCTGCGGGAGTTGGCGGTTGAGGCGGGTACAGAAGCTGACGAGGAGTTCATCCGCAATGGCGCTGCGATGCTGGAGCAACTGCGGGACAAGGGCTGTCTGCTGGGCAGCTGGGCCTCCTCGCTTGGGCCGAAGGCGTAGGGAGGGTTGGGGAGGCCCTGTAGAGCCGAGCCGTGCTCGGCTGAGGCATTACTGGTAACGCCCCTGCCGAGCACGGCTCGGCACTACAGGCTCTCACGGCATTTGCAGGCGCTTGCTGACACGGCCGCTTGACCCGCTCTGCTACCCTATTGCGATGAATGAATCCGCAGAACCCACGCTTCACCGCCCCGCTTTCACGCCGATGGCGCAACGCTTCCGTGGCTTCCTGCCGGTAGTGGTGGACGTGGAAACGGGCGGCTTTGACTGCAATCGCCATGCGCTGCTGGAGATCGCCGCCGTGCCGGTGGAGATGGACGAGAACGGTCTGCTCTACCCGGGCCAGACCGCCAGTGCACATGTGATCCCGGCCGAAGGCACCGAAATCGACCCCAAGTCGCTGGAAGTCACCGGCATCGTGCTCGACCACCCCTTCCGCCTGGCCAAGCCCGAGCGCGAGGCGCTGGAGCACGTGTTCGCACCGGTGCGCGCAGCGATGAAGAAGTACAACTGCCAGCGCGCGATCCTGGTCGGCCACAACGCGCACTTCGACCTGAACTTCGTCAACGCCACCGTCGCCCGCAGCGGCCACAAGCGCAATCCCTTCCACCCGTTCAGCGTATTCGACACGGTGACCCTGGCAGGTGTGGCCTATGGCCAGACCGTGCTGGCCCGCGCGGTACAAGCTGCCGGCTTTGAATGGGATGCCAGTGAGGCGCACAGCGCGGTGTACGACACCGAGCAGACCGCCCGCCTGTTCTGCAAGATCGTCAACGCCTGGCCGCCCGCACCTGGCCGCTGATCAATGACACTCAGGCTGCGCAGGTACGTGCGCGGCCTTCTTTCTTCGCCCGCGCCAGCGCATTCTTGGCGCGCTGGTAGAACAACACCGGCGCCTGGTCCTGCTCGCCGAGTTGCACCACACCAGCACTGAAACTGACCTTGATATCGCCAGTCTCGTGCCCGCCCCACTCCGCATACTGGCCAAACAGGCGCTGCAGCCGTTGGCAGGCAATCTCGGCTTCCGGCAAGGCGGTATCGCCAAGCAACACGGCGAACTCCTTGTTGCCCAGCCGTGCCGGCATATCCGAGGCACGCAGGCTGCGCCGCATCAGATCACCCACCTCGCACAGCACCAGGTCGCCGACCGCACGCGACCATTCGGCATTGATCTGCTTGAGATGATCGATGCTCAGCACCACCAGGCTCAGCGAGCGCCCCGTGCGCCGCGCTGCCGCCATATCACGTGCCAGCGCGTCATCAAACGCGCGGCGGTTGGGCAGGCCGCTGAGATCGTCCTCATTGGCCAAGCGCTCGAATGCGTCGGCCTGTTCACGAAGCTTGTGTTCAAGTTCCGCCTTTTCCAGCAAGGCCGCTTCCAGCCGCGCGTTCTGCTGATGCAGCTGATCCGATCGCGCCTGTTCACGAGCCGCGAATTGTTGTGCTTGCCCACGCTGCTGCTTCAGCTGCATCGCCAGCCACAGCACGCCCAGCAGTAACAGTACGCACAGGCCGATGAGCAAACCCGGGAGCGGCAATACTGCCAATTGTGGGGCTGGCAAAGACACTTTCGCGGCGCCTTGCGCGCAAGCGGGTGCGGTGGTAGCTGCCACCACCAACAACAGCGCTGACTGGCGTAGATCTGCAAGGACGCTCGCCCTGCCCCACCGCGCGCACAGCCCCCCGTTCGACCGGGTGATCGGATTGTTCCCTGCTGCCATCGTTCGTGCCCCAAGCTGATCTGCGGATACTAGCAAACCGTCGGGAGCTTGCAGGAACCAAGACTGCCCCCAGCCCGGGATTTTCGCTGGAGTGTGATTGGCAGTGTGAAAGCTTGTCGAGCCGATGACACCAAAGCCGCAGCGGCAGCGTTTGCAGGAGCGGCATAAGCCGCGAAGCTGGGTTTCTGGCAGATTGCGGCTGGAGCTTTCTGCGCTCGACAGGCCATTGGTGGTTTGCTGTTGGTGGCTCCGGAGGCATTTGTGGCTTCGCGGCTGACGCCGCTCATACGAACCCCGGCAATCCTGATCCGCTCAGTTTTGTGGGAGCCGGGGCAGCCGGGCGGGCCGGTTTATGAGACCATTGGGG
>NZ_JBXFWM010000101.1:0-10658 GCF_056856655.1 Stenotrophomonas sp. STEN033 | reverse complement strand
ACTGCTTTGCACTGCTTTGCACTGCTTTGCACTGCTTTGCACTGCTTTGCACTGCTTTGCACTGCTTTGCACTGCTTTGCACTGCTTTGCACTGCTTTGCACTGCTTTGCAGTCCCTTCTCCCGCAAGCGGGAGAAGGTGCCCCGAAGGGGCGGATGAGGGGGCTTCTGGCTTCTGCGCGGTGCTTCGCACCTCACCCTCTCCCCAACCCCTCTCCCGGGGGGGAGAGGGGCTTCAAGCAAGCTTTCAAGCAAGGCTTCAGGCAGCGCTTCACACAACAGCGCTGCGTGCCGCTAGCGGGCTTACTTCTTGAACAGCAGCGCCAACACGCTGGGCCGCAGTGCCAGCTTCATCATCTGGCGGAACTCTGCCGGCGTCAGACTGGTCTTGCACGGCAGCATGCCGGCAACACCGTCCATCACCAGCAGGCCATCCTCGGCCTTGACGTCGTTGATGCGCACGTCCAGCTTCATCGCGGGGGTAGCAACCTTCATGCTCAGCCCTCCCAGTTGCCAAGACCAACGATTTCACGACCTGCGGCGCGGCCGGAGATCATCGCTTCGGTCAGGTACGAACCGTTCTGGTACAGGTCCGAGAACATCGAGCCCATTTCGCCGGCTTCGTACAGGCGCGGGATGTGCTTGCCATCGTGGTCCAGCACCTCGGACTTGATGTTGCGGCGCGCACCGCCGCCGGTGCAGACGATCACCGGGTCAACACGCACGCCGTAGAACGGCGCCTGCGTGATCGGGAACAAGGTGTCCGGGTTGCGGCCAAAATCAGCATCGTGCCTGGCCGCGCAGGCCGCGTTGTAGCGCTCCACTTCCGCGCGCAGCTTGGCCGGGTCACGGTTGATCTTCACTGCCAGCTCTTCAAGCGTGTCGGCCTGCTGGATCCAGCCCTTCTCGATTTCCGCCGAGTTGTCATCGGACCACTTGTAGCCGCGTACCACCGGGTTCCAGCTCATCACTTCCACCACCAGCTTGTTGTACTGGCAGGTGATGGCATCAAAGATCATGTGCACCGGCTGCGCACGATAGTGCGGGGTGTCCACCCAATGGCCGTGCTTCTTTTCCTTGTAATGGGTGAGCTGCAGCTCGGCGGTTTCGTTGTAGAAGCGCTCGGTGTTCGCATCCACCTCGATCCAGCTGAAGCTCTGCCAGAAGAAGTTGCGCAGGAAGCCGTTGACGAAACCCTCCGGCTTGAAACCCGGCCAGATGCCGCCCGACTGGCCCTGGTTGCGCATATGCCACAGATCGGCGCCGGCCTTCTGCAGGATCTTGATGCCGTCGCCGGTATTGTGCGGCGTGCCCAGTGGTGCCGGGTTGGCCAGGCCGAAGTAATTGCGCTGCATGTCCAGGTTGGCTTCAAAGCCGCCGGTAGCCATCACCACGCCTTTGTTGGCACGGATGGCCATGCGCTGGCCGTTCTGCTCGGCAATGACACCAAACACCTCCAGCGTATCCGGGTCCTGCACCAGGTCCTTGAGCGGCGACTCGTAGGCGATCTGGATGCGCGGACGCAGGCGGATGTTCTCACGGAAGGCCAGGTACACGCCCGAGGGAATCGGCAGGATGGTGGCGGTGCAGTGCACCGCCTCGCGTGCACCGAACTCCGGGAACTCCAGCACCGCATCGCGCTCGGAGAAGCCGGTGCCATGGATGAACTGCGCACCGGCCTGTGCGGCGCGCTCCTGGATCCACGGCTCCAGCGCTTCCATCGCCTCCGACCACGGCACCAGCATGTCTTCCGGGATCGGGTTGGCCACGCTCATCTTGCGCTGGTACTCGGCCAGCACCTTGGCGTTCTTGGTGATCAGCAACGACTGCCCGGCCACCCGGCTGTTGCCGCCGGTCTCGGCCTCGTTGGCCTTTTCCAGGATGAGGATGGACAGGTTCGGGTCCAGGTCATGCGCCTCGATAGCGGCGCACATGGCAGCCAGGCCAAAGCCGGCGATGACGAGGTCGTACTGCTGGTCCCACTGTTTGACGGCGTTGCGACTGGCCATGGTTCCCCTCCCGGGAGATTGCGATAGGCCCGACTATCAGCGCCCTGCCCCGACAACCGCCAACCAATTCGCGTACGATCCACAACCATTGGTTGTTACAGTGCACCCGCCATGGATCTACGCCAGCTCCGCTACTTCCTGTCCGTGGTTGAACACGGCAGTTTTACCCGCGCCGCCGCGGCCACCGGCCGCACCCAGCAGGCCCTGAGCAAGGGCATCCAGGCGCTGGAGCAGCAACTGGGCGCGCGCCTGTTCGAGCGCGGCAGCCGCGAGGCGCGGCTCACCGACGTGGGCCGCCTGCTGATGGAGCACGCCCAGCCCGCCCACGACGCGGTGCGCCGCTTCGAGGACCGCCTGCAGGAGCTGCAGACCGGCGCCGAGGGACAATTGCGCATCGGCACCGGCCCCAGCACCGCCGGCTCGCTGGTCGCGCCAGCGGTGCTGGCCCTGCGCCGGCACTGGCCGAAGATCGGCATCCACGTCAGCGGCGGCATCCTGCCCGAGCTGCTGCCCAACCTGCTGGCGCGCGAGCTGGACGCGGTGGTCACCCTGCACACCTTCGGCGACGGCGACCCGGACCCGCGCATCAAGAGCGACGTGCTGATGCACGATGAGTACCGTGTGCTCGCCAGCGTGCGCCACCCGCTGGCGCGGCAACGCGATATCACGCCAGCACAGTTGCTGGAGCAGGCCTGGATATTCGGACGGCGCCTGGGCGCGGTGGAGGCCGCGTTCCGGCAACGCTTCCACGAAGCCGGCCTGGAGCCACCGCTCAATACGATGGAAAGCGGCTCACCGGAATTCATGCGCGCGATGATCCGCGACGGCGGCTATCTCACGTTGCTGCCCAGCCGATTGGCGCAGGCCGAGTTGCTTGCCGGCCATTGGGTGAAGCTGGATGCACCTGGGTTTGCATGGCAACGGCCGGTAATGGTTTACACGCGCGACGGCGAGCCGCAGAGCGCGCCCTTGGCAAGGTTTCTACAGGCGCTGCGGAATGCTGCCGAGCAGGCACAGGTGCGACAGGTGGAGTGAAGCGGCGTTTGCCCTGGCTTGTGTACTTACGGGCACAGGAAAATCACCTTTGCGTGCCACCACCACGGCCTTCCGCAGGTTGTTACACCGCGGCAAAGCGATCGCTACCTGTTATGACCGCTAGCTGGCGGTTATTGCAGGCCGAAAACAGCGTATAGAGCGCAGAGCGTTCGAACACAAACATTTGATCCAGCGGGGGAATCCGCCCGGTTCCACGCAGGGACAAAACGCGGGATACTCCGCGCTACACCGCTGTTCGGCGGTCCAATACGAGTTAGGCGGCAGTGGGTTGGGTTGGCTGGCCCCTCTTCTTTCGGCCGCAACATCGGCAAGTCACCGGTCGGCTCCGGGCAGCAGCACCAACTGTTCTCGGCATCGGCAAGCGCATCATTTCGCCTTACGCTTCACTGCCCCACCGCAATCATTTCATCACACTTCGGCGGCTACGCGCGGCAGGGTTTCCCAGGCAAGCTCCACCCTGCAAGCTGTGGCATGATCGGCTCACGTTGGGTTGCACAAACAAGGCAGCATTGGCCCGGGGAGCGGCAAGTGGCCACAGCCGCCTAACAATTCATTCAAGCCGAACCCGCTTCGCGGGTCGGCTTAATTCCAGAGTTAGGTTCCACAAGAGGGTCCAATGATTGCTCCGGTCACAAAGCAGGAAGCTGAAACTCTTCGGAAAATATTGCAGAGCCCCATGGAGAGAATTGAGCTATTTCCAGAGGCTGATGCTTATGGCGCCTGGCTCAGCAAAATAGCTCGCTTCGTTAGCTCCAAAGGCGGGTCGTCTGCAATTGGCGTAGAAGAGTACAAGGCAGACTTCGAATTCTTCACTGCAAGCTCTGAGGAACAGTTGGCATTGCTCTTCCTCACTAAGCTGACCCCACTCGAACTTGTGTTCTTTGGTCAAAATTGGGTGATCAGTGTGTCCTCATACCCAGAGCATGAAGGCTCTCCATCTCTTGAGCGGTCAGTTCGCCTTTACGGGTCAGCCAAGATGGACATCGCAAGCTAGTGTCTATCGCTTCGATGGCACCTAACAATTCATTCAAGCCGAACCCGCTTCGCGGGTCGGCTTAATTCCAGAGTTAGCGCTCAATGACAGATCCCAACAACTGCTATGCCTACTTCGCGGTGTACGACGACGACCTTGACCCTTCGGTTGTGTCTGCTGAGCTTGGCACCACTCCGACACGCGCTTGGCGCAAGGGAGACCGAGACTCTCGACACCGGGAACGGCGGACGGGTAAATGGTCGCTTTATTCCAGGGTCGAGCGTACCGCAGCTTTGGAGGAACACCTGGAGGACGTTCTTCTTCAAATGGACGCCAACTCAAGCGCCTTTGCCGCCGTCAGCCATCGCTTAGGCGGCACCATGCAACTAGTTGGCAACTTCAATGACATTGGTGCGGGACTCTGCGTTTCAACGACTATCGTTTCCCGGCTCGCCTTCTACGGCTTGCGACTAGATCTCGACACTTACTACCTGTATTCGGACAGTCGCGAGTGCACGGGTTGAGCGCTAACAATTCATTCAAGCCGACGCCGCTGCGCGGCGCGGCTTAATTCCAGAGTTAGGCCGCATGAAGAACATCCACACCATCTTAATGCCCGCTCTTGTTGGCCTCTGCCTTTCGGCTGCCGCTGGTGCGCTTGCTCTGTTTGCTCTTCCGTCAGGCTTGGCTTCAACCGTCTATTTGTGGCCAGGCACCCACATTGCTCCAGTTCTTGGCAAGATCACTCCAACGTCATTTCTTTACTGGCTAGTACCGGACGGCGGGGCGCCAGCCTACCTCCTGCTCATTGCAATTGGGGCCTTCTTTTCTTGGGCTGTACTCTGCGCGGCGGTGGCGTTCGTTATCCGTCGCATGGTGCGGCCTAACAATTCATTCAAGCCGAACCCGCTTCGCGGGTCGGCTTAATTCCAGAGTTAGGCCGCCTAGAAAGATGAGCGATTTTCTTCTAGTTCTGCTTGTTCCAGTGCTCGCTTCTTTAGCCTGTCTTGTATGGCTTACGGCCCGCCGTTCGCTGGCATCTCTTCGAGCCGCGCTGACTTGCTCTAGTCTCTCATTGCTAGTCTGGGCTTGGGCATGCTGGCAATTTCGCGACGGCATCGGGCTTGGGCAAGAGCCCTCACAGGGTCTGGCGGCTGTACAAAACTTCGTCGGGCTTGCTTGGGTTCCGTTGCTGGGGTGCCTGGTGTTCTCAGTTGTATCAGTAGCCGTTTACCGCACGCGCAGAGTTCGCTACGGTGCGGCCTAACAGCCGAACCCGCTGCGCGGCGCGGCTTAATTCCAGACTTAGGCAGCAAATCCAGGTACCGTCGAACTCACAAGGAAGCGAAGATGACTGACTGCACGCCAGACCACCAAGGCAATATCACGTGCCCCAGCTGCGGAAACGTTTATTCAGGCGATAGCAACTGCCACACAGTTCCTGCTCCAAGCGGTAGCGGCGGTTGCACTAAGCGGTGTCACTGTCCGTCCTGCGGTGATTCTTGTTGCATGGAGCGCGATCGACCAGGGCTTAAGCCTTGGTGATAGCCCCGCTGCCTAACAATTCATTCAAGCCGACCGCTGCTTCGCAGCGTCACCTTAATTCAGGCGTTAGTCTTCCGAGACGAATTATGCGAAAGCTCCTTGCAATTGCGGCACTTCTTCCGGCTCTTGCAGCGGCATCTCCACCCTCGGATGGCATCAATGACCTTTTCGCGGGCACGTGCATGAAGCACTTCTATTCGCAGGACAATCTTCGCAAGGCAATGAGCGACGCCCTGGAGGCCCCTGTCGAAAAAGCAGAGTTCTTTCTTGGCGGCAACCCTGGCAAGGCATGGTTCGTTGTAGCGCCGTCCACCGCATACGTGGTTGCACTCCGCGACGACACTGTCTGCGCCGTTTTTGCGCAGCACGCCAACCCCGACCAAGTTCGCGCCGGCTTCTTGGCCTTAGTGGCCACGGCCCCGGAACCACTCGTGGCTGAGGCACAGAACGCAACTGGGTTGGGGCCCAACGACGCTCACACTCGCACGACGGCGTACTCTTGGTCACGGCCAGAGGACAAAGATGAGCTTCTTTTTGTCCTTACTACTTCTGACAATAACGATGCAACTGCTCAGGCCATGGTTTCAATGTCACTGGTCGGCAAGGCTAACAATTCGTTCAAGGCGATGCCGCTTCGCGGCACGCCTTAACTCAATCGTTAGGCTGCATGATGAAAAATTGGTGGGTGTAAGATGGGAAAAATTTCGATTCTCGCAGGGATACTTTCAATCCTTGGGGTTGTTGCATTCTTCTTATTGGGCTGGGGTTCTTCTGCAATCTACTGGCTCAGCCTCGCTCTCGGACTATGTGCGTTAGGCTTCGGATTTATGGCTAGGAATAGCATGCCGGGAAAAACAGGAATAGCACTTGGGCTCCTTGGAGTTATTCCTACCTTGCTGCTCATTGGTTGGCTGCACTTCATGGTTGGAGCCTAACAATTCATTCAAGCCGACGCCGCTTCGCGGCGCGGCTTAATTCAGGCGCTGGGCCCTATGGAATACATCGACGTCGAGTGGAAACACCAGAACACTACTGATCCAGTGCGCCTAGTCTCCGAACTCAACGCAGACCGATACGAAACGCGCAAGCTGGAATTTTTCCCTATGGGTAAGGTTGGCTATGCATCCCAGCAAAGCGGTTCGCCCGGCACCGAGCTTGGCATTGTCCCGGTTCCACCGCTGGCGGAGATCAATCAATCACATGAGTTCAATGGCGTTACTATCAGCGCTCAAAGCTTCGAGAGCTTATGGGCTGCCAATGTGCCAGCTAGGGGCTAACAATTCATTCAAGCCGAACCCGCTGGGCGGGTCGGTTTAATTCCGGAGTTAGGCCGCTATGAGAAATCCGGTTCTCACTTACTTCGTATACGACGGTGAAATGGAGCTGCCAGAAGAGGGCGTGGCAATCCATAGCGGCAGGCCTCACTACTTCTGGCTCCGCGACCCTCTCCCTGTGCTGGGAACTGCAGTCTTTGACATTGTTCCAATTGACCAACCCTTCCTAGAGGCGGTGTCTGAGTTCGAGACAATATGGCGCGAGTGGGACCTCGCCTACCACGCAGGGGAAGTGGAGCTAAGTACTCATCCCGGCATCCAAGGCAATAACCTTCGATTTCTAGAGCTCCAAGAGCAGATCGCGACTCAGGCCGAAGATCTGCGCAGCGCCGCGCATCAACAGCGTGGCCTTGTTAAGTTGTTGGAAAGATATCTAGCGGAAGCCCGCCGGCATGGGGGAAAGAAATGGCCTATTCCGGGGATGCGATCCGCCGAGTTGGAGATCGTATGGCAAGTCCCCTAGAGCGGCCTAACAGTTCATTCAAGCCGAACCCGCTTCGCGGGTCGGCTTAATTCCAGAGTTAGAGGGCTAATGAACATTCTCTCCCGTCCTCCAAACCGGCCTTATCGCAACCTGTTTTTGGCCGCACTGGTCGGGGTCCCCGCAGGGAGTCTCGTAGTTTCGCTCTTTCTCGCCCTGTTCCAGTCCACCTCGCTCACGCAGTCTCTGACACTCATCGCCGATGCCTTGTTTGTCTCATCCATCGGTTACGCCGCAATGGCATTACTGCTGTTGGCATATGGGCTTCCTGCACTTTGGCTTGCTCTAAGGTTTCGCCTTGCGGGTCCAGCTACGGCTCTACTAATCGCCACGCTCCCTGGTCTGTGTATTTGGTTCCTTGGCGGCACCCGTGGCTCGCTCGCCTGGCTTCCGCTAGCCATATCCGTGGCCACAGGTCTCGCGTTTGTCGCGTTGGCGTATCGCGGCACGCCCTCTAACAATTCATTCAAGCCGAAGCCGCTTCGCGGCTCGGATTAATTCAGGTGTTAGCCATGTCAAAGCTCCTGCTCGCGATCATCGGCCTTTTCATGACCACGTCAGCATCCGCCCAAGAGTGGGCAACGGCCGTCTCTAGGCACCAGGCGGAGGACCGCTCCATCGTCTTCCGGTACGTCAAATCCTTTTCGGTAGACTTCCGCCGCTCCAAGCAACCAGATCGGGTGATCTTGGTCTGGGACTATCAGTCGGAGAGCGGCATGCCATCCGCTGATGAGCGCAGGAGTATGGACGAGCTGGAGGACGCTATTTCACCAACCATCGAGAGCAATGGCTTTGCAACGCTAGCTCTGGTGTCAACTGGCGAAAATTTCCGCGAATGGATCTATTACACCAAGTCTCAGGATGAGTTCATGACCAAGCTCAACTCGGCTCTGAAGGACAGTCCAGCCTTTCCCATCAAGATACATGCGGCGCCTGACCCCGCGTGGAGCACCTACGAGGAGTTCATCTCCGGTGTGGTTCCTGGCGATGGCTAACAATTCATTCAAGCCGAACCCGTTGCGCGGGTCGGCTTAATTCCGGAGTTAGGTTGCCCGTGATAATCCGTCGTCCTCTTCTGATTTCCCTGCTGGCTCTCAGCTCTGCGCTGTATCTCCGCGTAGCGAAGGGTTCCGCTGTACGAGAGTGGGTGACCACGCTTCTTGGGTACGAGTGGCGGGCAATTGTTGAGCACGCACTTTCCGGCCTTGGCCTACCGCTAATGCTTGCGTTTCTATTTCTTGGCGCATTTAGGAACCTCGGCAAGAGCCCTTCAAGCGATCGAGCACAGCAGATTATGTTGATCTGCTTCTTCGCCTTATTCGCAATCGGGTACGCTATCAACAGCTATCTGTTCGAGCAGGATCAGGCGGTTACGGGTGTGTATGGGGGAGCTGCTCGTGGATATTTTCAGTACCAACAATGGTACGCAGACCTAGTAGGCATGGGTTTGGCTGCTGGTTACATGTTTTGGGACCTCGCAACTCATCGCCGGCAACCGAACCATTCATTCAAGCCGACGCCACTTCGCGGCGCGGCTTAACTCAAGGTATTAGGCATCAGATCATGCGCATCGAGAACGTCGAGATCTACTCAGACCAATCGAATATGCCCGTTGTCCGGCATCCTGGTCGCAAGTTCCCGGGATTGCTTGTGCAAGGCGACACTCTTCATGCGCTATGCACCCAGACTGCCATGGCGCTCTGAGATAGTCCTGACGCAGTAGATGAACTACGTGATCTACACGGTACGCTGCTCGTTATGCTTGAGCACTATAAGTCCGTACTTGATGAGCATCAGATCAGCCTCCCCTTCGTGGAGACACCTGATGCCTAACATTTCATTCAAGCCGAACCCGCTTCGCGGGTCGGCTTAATTCCAGGGTTAGCGCTCAGGAGCAGCAATGGAGGATTCTCCCAAGATGAGTACTACCAGCAAGATTTTTGTAACAGTTGCTATTGTATTCGCAGCGGTCAATTTCGTGGATTTTGTGCTTTACGGCAATGAGCTTCGCAACCTTGCCGGGGCTGCTGGCTTCGCTCTTATGGCTTTCGGTACTTACAAAAATCTCAACTGGGCTTCAATCTCAGGGGCGATTTTCGCGCTAGGTGGGATCGTCGCAAAGTACCTCTCGTGAAGGCTAACAATTCATTCAAGCCGAGCCCGCTTTGCGGGGGAGCTTAATTCAGGCGTTAGGCGATGGTGTGTTGGGTTGGGTTGGCTGGCCCTTCTTCTCTCGGCAGCGACACTGGCAAGTCACTGGTCGGCTCCGGGCAGCAGTTCCAACCGTTCTTGGCGTCAGCAAATTCTCTACTTCGTCTTACGCTTTACCGCCCTGCCGCAATCATCTCGTCGTACTTCGGCGACATCGCTCGACAAGATTTCCTGGGCAAGCTCCGTATCGCGAGCTGTGGCATTATCGGTTCGTATTGGGTTGTGCAAGCAAGGCAGCATTGGTCCTGGGCTCAATCAGCGGCCACTGCCGCCTAACAGTTCATTCAAGCCAAACCCGCTTCGCGGGTCGGCTTTATTCAGGCGCTAGGCGCTTAAAGGAGACGCATGGATATGCTTCTGACATCCGCGCTCGTTGGTGGTATCGCCGGTGGATTAGCTGTGCTTCTTCTTGCATTCTTGATTCCTCGAAAAACCTGCCCCAAGTGCAAGACGTTGCTGCCTAGATTCCGCAAACCATCCAACACCCGTGAAGCCATGCTAGGTGGCTGGAAATGCCCCTCCTGTAGCGCAAAGATTGCTCGTGATGGTTCGCTTCTGTCCAATGACACCCTATGACAGACGCGCCTAACAATTCATTCAAGCCGATGCCGCTACGTGCCGCGGCTTAATTTCAGACGTAGGTTGCAATGACAGAATAGTCGTATCTGCTATTTGCTTCTTCCATCTATGCCTTGGGGTTCGTCGGGCTATTCGGCGTTTCGCTGCTTCCTCTCCGAGCCTTCCTCGCACTGCGGCGCAACGCATTTCTCTGGCACGCGTCTGTTCTCGGCAAGACTGCTCTCATTCTGGTGGCTGTTGCGGCCATTGCTGCCGTAGCTATTGGCATACCTCAGATTGCCGGGGTATTCCGTTGCCTCACAGAGATGCATTGCGGCGCTAGTCGCGCCAGCGGCTGGCTCTTCCTTGCCATCTTTGGAGTTGACCTGCGTACGGATCTTGTAGCCAATTAGCCAGTGAGTCCGGGGTGGATATTATCTGCCTCGAGCCAAGCCCGTCGAACGGTGGCCGGGGCCTTGTAGCGGTGGGCGCT